>CALDNY010000122.1 GCA_937914685.1 uncultured Kordiimonadaceae bacterium | reverse complement strand
TCAACGCATACCGCGCGACGGTGAAACTGTTGATATTCATGTTCGTTTTCCTTTGAAAGCACGTCAAAATTTACAGGCTCTTAGGGAAATGTATATTAAAACGCCCGAAGGCGGCGAAATACCCTTTAATTTGGTGGCAGAGATGGAATATGTCCCTGTTTTAAGTTTTCCAGAACGGATTAATGGACAAAATATCATTAAAGTTCAAGCTCGGATGAATAAAACCATTGTTTCACCATTTCAAGCGTATGATTATTTGAACGATGGCATTTTTATTGATCTTAAAAAAGAAATTTCTGGCTTTTCTGTTATCCCTGATGGTGAGGTTGAAGAACAAGGTATTTTCTTTGACGAGGTCAGCTTTTATCTTTCGCTTGTACTGCTGGCCATATATGCGCTTCTTGCTATTGGACTTCGTTCTTATGTTGAGCCTTTAGTGATTTTAACGGCGGTACCATTTGGGTTTGTTGGTGCCGTTATAGGTCATCTTCTTTTAGACATGCCTATT
Source organism: uncultured Kordiimonadaceae bacterium (assembly GCA_937914685.1). Taxonomy (GTDB): domain Bacteria; phylum Pseudomonadota; class Alphaproteobacteria; order Sphingomonadales; family Emcibacteraceae; genus Pseudemcibacter. Next base: position 19,410 of record CALDNY010000122.1, on the reverse strand, counting down.
AGCCTTTATTCATTTTTGGGATTATTTGCAGCAGCCGGCGTGGTGATTAATGATAATCTAGTGTTGGTGGATGCTATTAAAGGCCTCAAAAAAGGTGGGATGCATTTTAGAGAGGCGATCGCAGAAGGCGGCAGAATGCGTTTTCGGGCGATTATATTGACATCGGCGACAACCTTCATTGGTCTTATTCCCATTATGTTGGAAACCAGTTATCAAGCACTGTTTATCATTCCCATGGTGGTCTCTTTAACATTTGGGGTGCTATTTGCAACTTTTGTCACCTTAATATTAGTGCCGTGTCTTTATGATATAAAAGATACTATTATAGAGAGAGTATCAAAATTTACCGTTGATAGTGACATCGTAAAGAGCGTTGAAATAGGAGAATAGTTTGATTTAAGATCTGGGAACTTTGACGACCATTCCGTCTAGTTCCTTTTTCATTTCAATTTGGCAACTGAGCCTGCTCCCTGCTTGTCGATTATCCATAAAATCAAGAAGCGCACTTTCATCTTCGTGGGCGGGGCCTGTTTTGCTTAAAAACTCTGGTGGGATGATGATATGACACGTAGCACAAGCACAAGCACCACCACAATCAGCATCAATACCCTCCACATCATTTTTGACGGCAATTTCCATTAAACTATGGCCGAGCTCGGCTATGACAGTATATTTTTTTTGGTCGGGGGATATATAAGTAAGGCTTGGCATTGATTTCCCATTCATTCAGCGACTTTAATGGCGCTACTGGCTTTTATTTCTTCCATGACTACATAGGTATGGGTAGTGCTGATATCTTTTATGCTCGATAATTTTTCCCCCAAGAATTTTCTATAATGCTCCATATCCTGTGTTCTTACTTTTATCAGATAATCAAACCCGCCCGCAACCATATGACATTCTTGAACTTCATCCATATTTAAAATAATGCGACGAAAATCATCTAAGGCTCGCGTTGTGGTGCGATCGAGGGAAACCTCTATAAAAGAAACCAATGCGGAACCAAGCATTTTTGGATCAAGAATAGCTACATAATTCTTAATGAAGCCCTCTTTTTCTAATCTTTTAACCCGTTCTAGGCACGGGGTAGGGCTAAGATGAATCATATGGGCCAGTTTTACGTTGGAAATTCGCCCGTCATCTTGCAATAATTTTAATATTTTTTGATCAATTTTATCCAGCGTACGCACAGCTGTTTGCCCTAGCAATTGATCTTGATATTTCACCATGGGATTTAACTCTTTTAATGTCCATTTAATGAGTGCAATAAAGCAGAGAATCGATATTATGCAACATTTTATGCTATATACTTGCAAAAACATAGTTTTAAATATAGCGTATATATAAGCTTCTAATGATCGAGGGAAATTTACTCCTATCTTTCGGTTGACTTTGGGTATTTAGGGGCGTAGACGGTGTGCTTTACGGCATAATGTTGCCGTAATTATAGTAGAAAATACGTTTAAATTGACGTAAACGGTACCAAAGAAGTAGATAAAACTATGAGTGAACAGACTATTGAAGAGCTTGCAAAAAAACTAATTCACCGAATGGGTCGTAGCCAGGCCATTGAAATATGTGAAGCGAACAAGTGGTTAAGAGTATTAGAGCATATTAAAAATATCGACAAGCGTGCTCATAGCGCCTAATTTAAAATTTCCCAAAATAAAGACTAAAGGGTGGGTACATGTACTACAGCGTTTTCAACCTTTTTAAGATCGGTATCGGCCCTTCTAGTTCCCATACGGTTGGGCCTATGGTGGCGGCTAAAACCTTTCTCTCATCGCTTTCAAATATAACGGAAATATCATCTATAACGATTGATGTTTATGGCTCTCTTGCCTTAACTGGCCATGGTCATGCCACTGATAAAGCGATCCTGCTGGGATTAGAAGGCTATGAGCCAGCAACCGTTGACCCTTCGATTATTGATCATCGAAGCGATCAAATTAGATCATCAAAAAAAATTAAATTACTCGGCAGTCATGAAATATCATTTATTATAACCGAGCATATGCTGTTTCATATGGAGAAACTTCTACCTCATCATAGCAATGGCCTTTGTTTTAGTGCTTACGACGAGGGCGGCCTTAAAATTGCTAATGAAAATTATTATTCAGTGGGCGGTGGTGCTGTTTTAAGCGAAGCGGACTTTGGACGAAATACACCCATTCCAGACGAAATCCCCGTTCCATATCCCTTTAATACGGGCCAAGAGCTCTTAGATTTATGTGTCAAAAACAAACTTTCAATTTCAGAACTTATGTGGGCCAATGAAAAAACTTTGGCATCAGAAACTGACATTAAAGCGGGTCTTGATAATATTTATAAGGCTATGGATTTTTCTATTGAACGTGGTTGTTCGGCACAAGGCATACTTCCGGGGGGATTGAATGTCAAAAGACGCGCCGCTAAAATTTTAACATCTTTAAAAGAATCCCAAGAAAAACAGCTTGGTGACCCTTCGGTTATTCTTGATTGGATTAACCTGTGGGCGTTGGCGGTGAACGAGGAAAATGCGGCAGGGGGCCGTGTGGTGACCGCTCCCACCAATGGCGCCGCGGGAATTATTCCTTCCGTACTGCGCTATTATGATCGTTTTTATAATCGGGACGGCAATATAGAGGCTGTTTATAATTTTCTTCTGACCGCCACGGCCATTGGCTCACTTTATAAAAAGAATGCTTCAATTTCTGGAGCTGAGGTCGGGTGCCAAGGGGAGGTCGGCGTTGCTTGTTCGATGGCGGCGGGGGGCCTTACGGCGGTGATGGGAGGTACGGTCTTGCAAGTTGAAAATGCTGCTGAAATTGGCATGGAACATAATTTGGGGCTTACTTGTGACCCCATTGGCGGCTTGGTGCAAATCCCCTGCATTGAACGAAATGCCATGGGCGCGGTCAAAGCCATTGACGCCTCACGACTTGCCCTCAAAGGCGATGGACTTCATCATGTCTCCCTTGATAAAGTGATCAAAACCATGCGTCAAACTGGACAAGATATGCAAGCCAAATATAAAGAAACATCAAAAGGCGGCTTGGCGGTCAATATTGTTGAATGCTAACAGCATTAAATTCTGCAAAAAAAGCTTATTTCTAGATTTAATATCGGCAATTACGTTAATTTAGTAACATATTCTGCTATTTATTTGCTAATATCCTTCTCACTATAGCTTTTAATATTATGATGGGATTCTTTGAGATGTATTCTTTAAATGACAGTAAGAAAAATAAAACCTTAACCCTTGAACAAATCAGACATAATGTGCGTTTGATGATCCATCGGGACGAAGAGATATGCGTCAAAGGCCTATTGCATGCAACGGAGCTGACAACGGGCGAGCGCAATCGCCTTGTGGATAATGCTCGCGAATTTGTTAAAAAATCCCGCGCCAAAAGTGACAGCCAAGGGACAATGGATTATTTCCTACAAGAATTTGACCTCTCTAACAAAGAAGGCGTTGCCCTTATGTGTTTAGCGGAATCATTACTTAGGGTTCCTGATGGTGCAACGGCTGATAAACTTATTTCAGAAAAAATAAGCGCGGGAAAATGGTCCAATCATAAAGGCCATTCCCAGTCTACATTTGTTAATGCTTCCACTTGGGGGCTTATGTTGACTGGCGAATTTGTTGATCTTGGCGTAGATGTTAAAGGCAATACAGACAATTGGTTTAAGAATTTCATCAAAAAAACGGGCGAGCCTGTGGTGCGCACCGCCATTATACAAGCCATGCGCATTATGGGAGGCCAATATGTGTTGGGTCGCACTATTGATGAAGCCATTAACCGCGGCATAAAGGAAAATGCTGCTGGCACGCGATTTTCTTTTGATATGTTGGGCGAGGGCGCGCGTACCTTAGGGGATGCGGATCGTTATTTTGCCGCCTATAAAAAAGCCATAGAAGAAATCGGGGCGCAAGAAAAACATGATAATGTTTATAGTGCAAATGGCATTTCCGTAAAATTTTCTGCCCTGCATCCACGCTATGAAATGGTTAATCATGACCTTGTGATGGCCGATATGTATCCCCGTATATTAGAACTTGCAATATTAGCCAAGGCAAAAGGCTTAGGCTTTACCATTGACGCCGAAGAAGCAGACAGACTAGATATATCCCTTGATATATTTGAAAAACTAGCCCGCGCCAAAGAGTTACAAGATTGGCAGGGTCTAGGCATTGTGGTTCAAGCTTACCAAAAACGCGCCCCTTATGTCATTGACTGGTTAAAATCGTTGGGCCAAGAACTTAACCGTAAATTTATGGTCAGATTAGTCAAAGGCGCTTATTGGGATAGCGAGATAAAACATGCACAGGAAATGGGTCTTGCTGATTATCCCGTTTTCACCCGCAAACCGTCAACGGATTTATCCTATCAAGTTTGCGCCGAAAGATTAATGGCAGATTTAGATGTTTTTTATCCGCAATTTGCCACTCATAATGCCTATTCGGTGGCGCTTGTTTTGGAGCTAGCAGCCAAATGGAATGTGGCGACGGATAAGTTTGAATTTCAGCGGCTTCACGGCATGGGCCATCTTCTATATGCAGTGGTTCAAGCCTCTGTTGAAACGCCTTTTAATATTCGGGTTTATGCCCCGGTCGGCGCTCACAAAGATTTATTGCCTTATTTGGTACGCCGTCTGCTTGAAAATGGCGCCAATAGTTCTTTTGTAAACCGTTTTATGAATAAAAACGTTACGGTTGATGAGCTTATGCAAGATACCATAAAATTGGTAGAGGATAAAACACCGGTCCGCCATAGCATGATCCCATTACCCAAAGATATATTGAGCCATTCAAACAGGGAAAAACACCCCAGAACCAATGCTACAGGCTTCGACCTTGCTGATCCTTTAGAAATTGACCAGCTCAATAAAAATCTAGCCATAAAAACCCAGTGGCAAGCAGGGCCAATTGTTTGTGGTAAAATGTCTTTTGATACGCCGCTCGACGTCATTTCCCCGACCACAGGTTTGCTCGTAGGCAAGGTCGGCATGACCAGTGACGTTCATATTGAAAATGCTTTAATGGCCGCACAAAAATCACAAAAATCGTGGAACTCTTTGGGCGGCGCGGCGCGGGCGGCGGTGTTAAATGCGGCGGCGGATGCGTTGGAACAAAAATGTCATCACTTGATGGGGCTGATTGCTGATGAAGCAGGACGCACCTTGGCCGACGGCCTTTCTGAGGTGCGTGAAGCGGTCGATTTTTGTCGCTATTATGCGGGTCAGGCACAGGAAAATTTTGAAGACGCTAAATTACTGCCCGGCCCAACTGGCGAACGCAATGAGCTATATTTGCAAGGTCGCGGTACATTTTTATGCATAAGCCCCTGGAATTTCCCCCTTGCTATATTCATTGGTCAAGTAACCGCAGCACTTGCCGCGGGTAATTCAGTGATCGCCAAGCCAGCCGAACAAACCCCGCTCGTCGCCGCAGAGGCCGTTAAAATACTCCATCAAGCGGGCGTGCCGGTTGATGTATTGCATATGTTGCCTGGCGACGGTGTAAAAATTGGTGCGAAACTTGTCGCTGATGAGCGCATAAGCGGTGTCGCCTTCACAGGGTCCACAGATACGGCAAAGATCATTAACCGAAGCTTGGCCAATAGGGACGGGGCCATTGTGCCGTTGATTGCGGAAACGGGCGGCCAGAATGTGATGATCGTTGATAGTACGGCCTTGCCCGAACAAGTGGTCGATGATGCCATATCATCCGCTTTTCAATCAGCAGGTCAACGCTGTTCGGCGTTGCGTGTCCTTTATTTGCAAGAGGACGTCGCCGATGTCATTATCCCCATGTTGAAAGGGGCGATGGATTGCTTGAGCTTGGGTAACCCTGCTGATCTTGCAACGGATGTGGGCCCGGTGATTGATCAAACTGCGCGACAATTATTGGTAACACACGCCGCAAGAATGGATAAGGAAGCGACCTTAATTCATGCTCTTGACGCGCCAACGCTCTATAGCGAAGGCACATTTTACGGTCCACGGCTTTATGAAATTGCCACTTTAGATCAGCTTAAAAAAGAAGTGTTCGGCCCCATATTGCATGTGATCCGTTATAAATCATCGGACCTTGATAAGGTTCTAGCACAAATTCAAGCAACAGGATTTGGCCTTACTTTAGGGGTTCATAGCCGCATCGAAGATAGCGCAGATTATATCTTTAAGAATCTTGATGTGGGTAATACCTATGTTAATCGTAATATCGTTGGTGCCGTGGTTGGCGTTCAGCCGTTCGGTGGGCAGGGCTTATCAGGCACTGGCCCAAAAGCCGGCGGCCCTCGATACTTATTTCGCTTTGCCACAGAAAAAACCCTGACCATTAACACGGTGGCCACGGGCGGCAATACGGAACTTTTCGCCATGGAAGATGATGATTAATTTTAAAGATTTATTAAGGCAATAAAAAAGGCGGGTCATTGACCCGCCTTTTAAAATTCTATCTGTTAAGACTTAATATACTAAGTCTAAACGTAAGCTAATATTACGCTCTGCACCATAATAGAAATATCGTGCACCACCTGACGCATCACTAGTATAACGCTGATTTTTATAAAGAATAACTTCTTTATTAAACATGTTATTCACATGAAGGCTGACGCTAGCATTCTCATTAACCTGTAGAGAAGTAGACAGGTTGAACACTTCATAAGCGGGTGAAATATCTGTGTCTTTGGCTCTAAAGTGAGATTTACTCTCACCATAGCCGTTGACGTCAAGACGGACATACCCGTCTTTACCCCAGAAATTCACAGCCTGATCTAGTGCGATATAATAGTTATATTTCGGTACCATAGTCATGTCATCACCAGCCACAGCTTTTAGCGACGGCGTAGTAGATGTCATGATAGATTTGGTATAGGCAGCATTTATGACAATCTTCAATTTATCAGTAAGGTTGCTAGTGCTTTCAAACTCGATCCCTTTTGTCCGCGCAGTAGCAGCATTTGCTTTATAACTAAATCCGCAAGAAGGCATATAGATATTCGCCTGAACACCACTCCAATCAATTTGATAGATGGCAGATGAGAAACGAATTTTACGGTCCAATGCAAAACCTTTAAAACCAATTTCATAGTTTTTGATCTGATCTGAACTATAACGGTCAACATATGATCCAATATTTTCATCTCCCGCACAATCGTTCGGCGGTTTTGGTCCATTGTTACCACCAGGACGATATCCTTCAGAATAGAGCGCAAAGAGGGAGAAATTATCGTTTGGCATATAGTTCACACTAAACTTCTTCCTAAATCCATCTTCGCCACTTTTCGTGATAGTTTCAATGCTTGTAAGGTCATAGGGATCAATCCAGATACCAGAAACTTCGTCGTGAAGATCATCTTTCAAGTTATAATAACGAAGGCCCGCAGTAAATTCCATACGACCATTATCGCCTAAATCCGCTGTATAACCAGCTTCACCAAACAGAGCTAGTTCTTTAGTTACCCAATTATAAACCGTATAATTATAGTTCTTCGTTGGGTCACCATACAAGGTTTGACCAAGCGCTGATGGATCAGTCATACCCCAATAGTCGCCCCATAAATAGGATGCAATAGCACGACTTTTATTATCACTCGCGTGATACTGCCATTGAATATCTGGCGATTGTAAGCCACTTGATTTATCGTAGAACGCACCGAGGGTCCATTGAAGTGGCCCGTCATCATTTGATTGTAAGCGCATTTCATGGGTCCAACGGTCTTCACCGTCTTTATCAATAATCCAAGTGTCGAACAAATCACTGGAATCTTCACGCGACCATCCGCCTTGGCGACCAAGGTAGGAATTTTTGCGCCATGATCCAGAATAAATAAAGTCAACACCAGAGATAATATCATCTCTTTCGATATTCAATATAGCAAGATCTTCATCATTTTCAGCAAATGAATCCACACGTTGCCACATGGCAAATTTTGGATTATGTCCATTAAGTTGAGCACCAAAACATTCACTACGTTCAGCGCCCGTTGGGCAAGATGGGAAATCAAAAGCAACATCATAACCATAAGGTGCTGCACCATTTGCTGTTAAAATAGCGTCATAATAATTTTCAGGAGTGGAGCGATCCGCAGCTGAAGTAGCACTATCATAAGAATGTGAATTTACCCAAGTGAAGTTGATACGGGTATCTTCATTTGGTTGCCATAGTAATTGTGAACGAAGGAAGTAATCAGATTCTTTACCAGATGTTCCTGTTTTTGTGTTGTAAATTTTACCTTCATTGGCACCAGAAGACCCTGTTACACGAAGGGCCAATGTATCTTCAATGATCGGCAAGTTAAACATACCAGACGCACGGGTTCCAACCCCTGGGCGGTTTTTTTCTGCAGTAACAAGGGCAGAACCACTCATTTGGCTTTCATTAAGGTTCGGTCTATTGGTGATGATTTGCACGGTACCGCCAATGGCGTTTGATCCCCAGAGGGTTCCTTGTGGGCCACGAAGAACTTCAATACGTTCTACATCATATAGATTGCTAAAGTTATAAGGAATGCCGTCGGTAAATGTTGTAGTGGTATCAGGTGTACTATCATTACTACCCGCAAGACCACGAAGAATAAGCTGGCCACGTGGGCTCGCTGCACCCGCTATTGAGCGGTAAACATCTTCTTTATTAACAAGGTTACGATGTGCAATTTCTTCCGCACCAACCACCGCGATATTCATGGGAACTTCAGTCAGAAGTTCTTGTCTTTTACGCGATGTTACGTAAATTTCATCCATATTGGTTTCGTCAGCATCAACTGCGGTTTCTTGTGCCATCGCGGGAATAGCAAATGTTGCCATAGCCCCTAATGCTACACTACCCATCAAAGATGTTTTAAGCGCTTTGCTTAATAAAGTGAATTTCATTTTATTTCCTCCAAGAAATATTTTTTATGGTTTGATGATATTAAGCTCTTATTTTTATTTTGAGCGTTTTGTAAAATCAATCCCTTCAAGTTACTATTATTATTTCGTTTACCAAGATAATCTTAAGCAATCAAAATAACGGTTTAAATGCCTGATGCTGAACTTAAAATTCCAATAAAAGACATATTAGTTCTAAATTCTAGCAATAATCTCGGGGCGGGTCAATGGTGTTGGTTATTTGTAATGATATTATATAACGCACCAAGACATTGAATTTATTAGTCTTTAGGTATTTCATGATAATTTTATACAACTTCGCCGAATAATATTCGGTAAAATTAAAAAAAACACATGAATTTTAGGAATTATCTATCCGTAAAATGATTAAATTCTCTGTATTTGTTAAATCACTGTTTAGAATCCATCAAAATAAAATTATCATCATAAACTTAAAGCTGTATTTTAATTAAAAAAATATAATCAAAAGACGCTGCTTGATTATTAAACAATAAAGCGCTTAAAATGGCCCAAATCGACCACAAACCATTTAATGGTCAATAAGGATAAGCCTTAATGAGTAATCAACATAATAGTTTCTATCAGTCCGTCACGCGTCTAATACAGGACGGCAACCATGATCAGGCCTTGAGCGATCTTGAAATATTCCTTAAAAACCATCCAGATGACGAGGTTGCACTCTCAATTTATGGCAGTGCCCTGCTTCGCAGCGGTGATCAAGATAAAGCGATAAAAATATTCAAACGTTCCACTTCACTCTATCCTAAATCTTATGCGGCTCATGCTGATCTGGCTTTTACTTCAATGAATTCGGGTGATAGCGAGCAGGCAATCGCATCTTTTGAAAAAGCAGTCGAGCTTAAAGATGAGTTCTATCAGGCATGGTCCGTTCTTGGCAAACTTTATTTTGAAAATGGCCGCTATAGTGACGCCGTAAAAGCGGTTGAGAAGGCCGAAAAACATGATCCTCTTGACGGTGATTACCGTCAAATGCAAAAAGCCATGCGCGACGGTAATTTTGCAAAGGGTGAGCAGATCGCCCGTCAAATGCTCAAGAAACAACCCGCCCACCCTCGGGCTGGATTTATGCTTGCCCATATAGCAAGTACAGTCGATGCTCAAGAAGAGCGCGCGGATATTTTACGCTACTGCCTAACGTCTCACCCTGCCAATATAAGCCTACGCAAGGAACTTGTTTTGACTTACGAAGAAATGGGAGAGTATGGTCTCGCCTTAAACGAAGCTGAAAGCCTTGTCAAAACAGATCCTTCTTATTTAAACTATTGGATTCTAAGTAGAATTTTTGGCCATTTGGGGGATTTTGAAAATTCTCTGATTACCGCTGAAAAAGCCGCTGATCGTTTAGAGAAAGGTGACGAAGAACGAGGAAAGATAGATCTATTGCGCGGTCATGCCCTCAAGATTTTAGGGCGCAGAAAAGAAAGTGAAGATGCTTATAATGCTTGTATATTAAATACCCCGAATAACGGGGCGGGATGGTGGGGACTTGCTGATTTAAAAACCTATGAATTTTCAGATGCAGATAAGATAACCATGGAGAAATTAGTCAAGAACGAAAAGATCGGCACTGACCAACGCTGCCAGGTCGCATTTTCATTGGCAAAGGCTTACGAAAATGATGGTGATAAAGTTCAAGCTTTCTCTTGGTACAAACGCGCCAATGATATGCGTCCGGATTTAAAATATAAAACTCAGAATAATGATGATTTTTGCAATAAACATATCAGCGAATTTGGTCATGATATGCTTAAAGTGCAAGCTTCACCGACGCCATCAGGCCCGACGCCGATATTCATTGTCGGCATGCCTCGCGCTGGCTCGACACTGATCGAACAAATACTCTCCAGCCATAGCCAAATTGAAGGAACAATGGAACTGACCACTCTGCCGAAATTAGAACGGAAAATAAAAATTACTGGCGGCAAGAAGTTTAAACAACATTATCCTGACTGCCTTGAAAAATTCAGCTCTGCCGAGCTTTCATCATTTGGACAAACTTACATTGATAACACGGCACCGTACCGTACGGATAAAGCTTATTATATTGATAAATTACCACCAAATTTTGAACGGATTGGTCTGATCCATAAAATAATGCCCCATGCAATAATCATTGACGCCCGCCGTCACCCTCTTGATTGTGGTTATAGTGCTTATAAACAGCATTTTGCCGGCGGTCATGAATATAGTTATGATCTTGAGAATATCGGCAATTATTATAATGGTTATCTCAGGTTTATGGATCATTGGGATAGTATGTTGCCAGGTAAAGTACTTTGTGTGCAATATGAAAATATGATCCATCAAACGGAAGCAACGGTAAAATCTATTCTTGATCATATTGGTGTTCCCTTCGAGGAAAGTTGCTTGCGCTTTTATGAAAATAAACGGGCTGTTAGAACCGCCAGTAGTGAGCAGGTTCGCCAACCCATTAATAAAAAAGGGATCGGTCAATGGCAGGTTGTTGAAAAAGAACTCGCCCCCCTTGTTCAGAGCCTTGGAAAAAGCACAATGGCACGATTTGAGAAATATTTACCTAAATAATGGAAGGGAGTTATTTTATGTGGAATAAAAATAAGTGCCGTTTATGGCCCCTTATTATTTTGTTTTTTGCCTTTTTGCTATCCGCCTGTTCAGAACAAGATTTAGCAAATATAAAATTACTGGCTCATTTAAAAAAATATGATCAAGCCAGTGAGCTGATGATAGAACGCAATTACCGACAAAATAATCCCATTGGACGTGATCAGTGGGAAGCCTTTCTTAAAGTTGATGACAGTGATCAATTGACCGCCATAGAACGGGGGTTGCTTGTGGAAAACCAAAAGCTCATTATCGAGCAAAATAAACAAGCGGCCATTAGAAAGTCCGCTATAAATGTGGACCCTCTGCGCCATAATCTGCCTGCCTTAGAACAATTTTGTCAGCAAATCCCAAAAGGCGGCATGCTTCATGTTCATCCTTACGGGCTCTTATCCAAAAATATAGTGCGTCAGATATTGACAAAATATAATCCAATCATTGACCCTGAATATTTTATTACCACTATCAATAATCTCGGCCAAAAACTCTATGATCATGAGGTTGAAACTCTAAAAAACCTACCTCACTCTGTGAAATTCTCATCTTATAACCAAGAACAACAAGAAAGCTTTATCAATTTCTTCTTTTTGCCTAAGCAACCACCATCCCATGATTTCACAAGGTTTGATGCTATTTTTACCTTCGTCATTTGGCTGATAGAAGATGAAAATCAGAGCGCAAAAATGCAGATGGTTTACCTTGATTTCTTAAAAACTGCCGCCGCACAAGGCCTCTCTTACGTTGAATTTACCAATGGTTTCCCCCCCACATTAGCAACAATTGAAAAGCTTAAAAATTGGGCACAATTGTTTTTTAAAGAAACGGGCATCGTCGTACGTTGGAATATAGGCCAGCTTAGGTTTTTGAGCGGCGAACAAAACGGCCAATTGATTAAGCAATGGAATGAAATATTACTGGCCCATCCTTCGCACGAGATCGTCGGCATTGACCTTTATGCCATTGAACGGGGCAACCCTGCCTTAGAAAAAGCGCAAAATGCTTATGGCTATTTAAATGGTTTTAATCAGCAAAACCCGATCCATCCCCTAGAAATGACCATGCATGCAGGGGAAATGGGCGATCCACGCAATGTCCGTGATGCCATGATTATGGGTGTATCACGGGTTGGTCACGGCGTATTGTTAAAGAATGATTTGATTAGTTTGGAATATGCCAGAAATAAAAAACTAGGCGTTGAAATGAACATCACAAGCAATTATCAACTTAACGTTCATAATATGAATGTATCGCCGCATCCTTTTCTTGAATTTCTTCGTCTGGGCCTTAGTGTTAGCTTATCCACCGATAATAATGGCATATTTGACACTAATATTTCAAAAGAATGTGTCGCCGCCGTTAGTAGCACCGATGTCACATATGCAGAACTACAAGCCATGAGCTATAACAGCATCAGCACAAGTTTTGCCGATGAGAAAACCCGAGAAGTGCTAACAAACAGATTGCGACAAAAATTCACACTGTTTGAACTGGGTTATGGTCATTAGCCTTTAAGCGCACCGGCGGTTAAGCCTTGGACGATGAATTTTTGGATATAGGCAAAGAAAATACAGACGGGGATTAACGCCAAAATCATCGCCGCCGCCATTTGTCCCCAGTCCACTGAAAATTTAGTGACAAAATTCATAATGCCCGCCGGAAAAGTCATTTGTGATTGGCGGTTAATGAACATCAGCGCAAATAAAAGCTCCGACCATGCGGCGGTAAAAACAAACCCCAATGTGGCACCAATACCGGGCAAGCATAAAGGCAAGGTTATTTTTTCTAATGCCTGCAGACGGGTACAGCCATCAATCATCGCCGCTTCTTCTAATTCTTGGGGCGAGCCATCAAAAAAAGACTGCATTAAAAAACAAGCAAACGGCAAGTTAAAGGCCGTATAAACAAGGATAAGCCCCGCCAAACTATCGACCAGATTTATAAAAGTCAGCACGTTATAGATGGGGGCAATAATCATAACAATGGGGAACATTTGCGTGATCAACAAGGTGATAATAACCAATGAGCGCCCTTTAAATTGAAACCGCGATAAAGCATAGCCCGCGGCAATGGCAATGATTGTTGTTAGGGCGGCTGTGCTAAAAGAAACGATGAACGAATTTAAGAAATAATCAGGAAAACTCCCTTCAACGATCACCGCATAATAATGATCAAAAGTCACTTGGCTTGGCCACGCGACAATGCCTTCTGAATAAAGCAACCGGTCTGGCGTTAGCGATATTTTAAACATCCAAAAAACTGGAAATAATGTGAATATTAAAAAGCCAATAATGAGGCCATATTTTGAATTTTTTATCATCTAATCCTCACACATAAACTGGCATTTTTTGACGCAACCGCCCCAGCGCAAAACCATAGAGCATTAGCATAAATAGCAGCGCGATTGAGATCACTGACGCATAGCCGAAATCCATTTTCTGATAGGCCGTATCATAAATGTAGGTGGCAATGATCTGGGTAGAATTAGCAGGGCCTCCGCCGGTCATGACAATGATAATTTCAGCAAAATTGGCAATCCATATGGCGCGAATGAGCAAAGTGATCAATATGGTCGGCGCAATTAGCGGCACGGTAATATAACGAAATATATTAAAAGCACTGACCCCATCCATTTTTGCCGCTTCATAAATTTCATCAGGGATAGAGCGCAACGCCGCGAGCAACATAATGGTAAAAAATGGAATTCCGAACCAAATATTGGCAACAATCGGCCCCCACATGGCATGCTCTGGATCACTGAGGATATTTTCTGGCTGATCCATAATCCCAATGGCCTCGAGCGCGTAAGGAATGGGCCCGGTGACAGGATTAAACATCCATACCCACATAAGACCAATAAGAAACGACGGCACCGCCCACGGAATGAATAATAGGGGTTGAATAAGACTAATCCCTTTAAAGCCATCCTTTAACAATAAGGCCAAAGCAAAACCCAAGCTAAATTGGAAAAACAGCGATGTTGATGTCCAAAATAACGTATTATATAAACTACTGATAAAGAGGCTGTCTTCCGACATTATTTTATGAAATTGTTCAAGCCCAACAAAAGTTTGCGTACCGGAGAGTAAATCAAAATCATAAAAAGCATAAGAAATGCCTGTGACAAGGGGCACAATCACCAATAGGACAATGAATACTATAGTGGGTGCCAAATAAAACCACGGATTATTTATGGAAATATTTTTCAATTACTGATCCTTTCCTTGCCTATATTTCTTATTGGCTGCGGTCAGAAAATCAGCCCACATTTTCGCCGTTTGTTCGGGCGTTTTTTCACCGAGCATCATCGCTTGGCCGCTTTGAACCACCGTAATACTGTCAAATTCGGCAATCTCGGGCAGGTAATTTGGATTAATCAAATAGGACCAACGATCATCTTGGGTGGTTTTAAGCCAGCCTTGACCCGCGGGGATCGCGGCAAAGATATTCTCGGAAATGCCTTTATAAATGGGCACTAATCCTGACCCCTCGGCCCATTCTTGGTTATTTTCCCGCGCCAATAAATGACGCACTAATTTAAAGGCCGCCTGCTTTTTTGTTGATTTTTCTAACACGGACCAACCAATATAGCCAAGGTGAGGGAAGGATTTTCCTGATGGGCCAAGCGGCATGGGCGATGATGAATAATCATCTTCATCCATCCGTTTTTTAAGCGCAGATAAGGCATCTGGTGTTTGATGAAGCATGGCGCAAGTACCCGAATAAAACCCCGATACGGTTTCATTAAAATTCCAATTGATACTGTCTTTAGGCACATAACCATTTTGATAAAGATCACGGATTAAAGTTAAGCCATCGATCGCCCCTTGATTATAAAAAGTGCTATTGCCGTCTTCGTCAAAAAATTTAGGGCTGCCGTTCATAGTGGTCATCAACCAATAATAAAATACTGGCCCACCGCGCCCGCCTTGATGGCAAAATCCTGTGACACCGGGAAGCTCAGATATTTTTGCGGATGTGTCGTAGAATTCTTGCAAAGTCAGCGGCGGTTTTTCAATCCCCGCCCGTTCAAAAATTCGCTTATTATAAATCAACGCCCGCAAATAAAAGCCATATGGAATGGTATAAAGCCTATCATTAATGCTGCCATATTGAAATGTGCCGCCCTCTATATCATCATCAAAATCGGCCTTTTTGATAAAGGGCGTCATGTCGGCAATTTGCCCTGCACTGACATAGCGTGACAACCAAAAATCGGGCATTTCCATAACATCAGGCACCCGTCCTCCGGCCACCATCATGCCGATTTTTTCAAAGGCCTGCCCCCATGATAAAGAAATGACATCGACCTTCATTCCTGGGTTGGCCGCCTCAAAACTGTCGAGATGATCGCGCAATAATCGTGTGCGCTCGGGCGAGGTATTAACTTCAACAATCATTAAATGATTAGGGTCATGATCTTTATCAGACATGGCCTGCCATAGGACAAAACCAAACACCATAACGACAAAAATAATCGCCCCTCTAATCATATAATCAGTTCCCTTTTTTTAATTATGATCATTGTAGCTAACTTAAAATAAAATGAAATTCCTTTTTTCTATTAGGGAGGTTATATTGGCTAAAATTAAGCGGACTCAAGGAAAATAAAATATGCCTAAAATCTATATTACGGCGGGGGATCTTTTATCGTCTTCTTTTAAATTGGGACAAATGATCATTAAAAGCGGTTTTCGCCCTGATTTTATCGTTGGCGTTTGGCGCGGGGGCGCCCCCGTTGGCATAGCGGTGCAGGAACTTTTGGAATTTTGCAATATTAAATCGGATCATATCGCCATTAGAACATCGTCCTATACTGGTATCGATAAGCAGGAAGACCATGTAAAAGTTTACGGCCTTCATTATTTGATCGACCATATGAACAGCGATGATAATCTGCTTATATTAGACGATGTTTTTGATAGCGGCCGCAGCATTAGGGCCATTATTAATGAGCTTAAATCTCATATGCGTAAAAACATGCCGACGGACGTGCGTGTTGGGACGGTCTATTATAAACCGGGCAAAAATCAAACCGATAGAACTCCTGATTATTACGTTCATCAAACCGAAGAATGGCTGGTTTTCCCCCACGAATTAGACGGCCTTACCGACCAAGAAATCGCAACATCAAAGCCGGACGCCGATATGCTCCTTGCCATGCGTAAAGAATGTGCGCCGTAATGAGCTTTAAAAAACGGGTCTGTTAAACTTCTTTGATCAAATCATCAAAGCCAAGCCGTACTCTTGCACCGTAAAGTCCTTCGGTTTTACCGCGTCCAGTGGAAATAACCATGGAGACTTCCGCTTGGCGGGGCAGGCCAAGGGTCTTTTTGATTCGCAAGCCATCCATACCGCCCATGGGGCAGCTGTCGTAACCGTGCGCGGCGAGGGACAGCATCAATGTCTGGGCCGCTAATGATGACTGAATATGGGCGTAAATTCGGTGATCGGCTTTATTGATGGGGGTCCGCACGAACGGTTTGGTTAAGCCTTTATACCAAAAACGAACGCGTCTTATCAGGTTATAAATACCAAAGGCATCGGTTTTCATAATCATCGGTGTGATTTTATGATAATAATCATCAACAACTTTTGGCAATTCCTTAATACCGCCGCGTGACATGATATGAACCAGTTTTTTTAAATTAACATCCCATAAATCACCGCGCGCGACCACCACGATAATTTCCGCTGCCGTTTTTGCCGCAGGTTGGTTAAAACAGGCATGTTGCACCTCTTTTTTCTTATCTTCATCACGAACCCAATAGAGCTCATAAGTCTGAAGATTAGAGGAGCTAGGCGCCAACAGGGCGTCTTTAAGACAATCTCTCATGATTTCTTCTGGGATTTTCTCGTCGTCATAAATACGGTTAGAACGCCGCGCATTAAGGGCTAATTTAAAACCGGGCAGTGCCGTTTCGATAAAAGTCTCATCTGGTCTAATTTCTTTACCCGTATTATGACCAAGCACCTCTGTCATATTCACCAAAGGATTAAAAGTATCACTCATCAATATTTCCTAATTTTTAATAAGTAGTTTTATATGTCCTTTTTGGCTGTGGGTCTAGATACTTTTGAAAGAAGCCTCAAGCGCCAGCGCTCGCGCTTAGGCTACCGCGAAAGCCGTTCGCGAGGCCCAGTCGGGCCTAGCTCAGGTTTCATAAGGGAAACCTTCGGGAATAATCACCCTCTATTCAGTCAAAACAACCCCCATCACCACCACAAACACCACCCTTACCAAACATGCTCCAACCTAGCCACATGCACCAACCATCAACTGGATAATTCCCAGAAATTCGGGACAGACAAGCACCATTGCGAGGAAGTCCTGTGCCGTTAGCCTAACTTGGGGGGATAGCCCGCGAGGGCAAGGGGGCTCAAGTAGCGCAAAGCGCGGTAGACCCCCTTTTAAAATAATAATCAAGCGCCGGCGCTTGAGGCCAAACTAAAAAAGAAAAGCAAGTGATAGATTTATGGGTTTATTGCTCCAACCCAGGCACATGCACCAAACATCAAATGGATAATTCCTAGTAATTCGGGACAGACAAGCACCATTGCGAGGAGGTCCTGTGCCGTTAGCCTAACTTGGGGGGATAGCCCGCGAGGGCAAGGGGGCTCAAGTAGCGCAAAGCGCGGTAGACCCCCTTTTAAAATAATAATTAAGCGCCGGCGCTTGAGGCCAAACTAAAAAAGAAAAGCAAGTGATAGGTTTACGGGTTTATTGCTCCAACCCAGGCACATGCACCAACCATCAACTGGACAGTTCCCAGTAATTCGGGACAGACAAGCACCATTGCGAGGAAGTCCTGTGCCGTTAGCCTAAGCCGGAGGCGCCGGCGCTTGAGGCCAAACAAATAAAAGAAAAGCAAATGATAGATTTTGCGTAATTACAGAAGTCTTCTTATTCTTAATAATTAAAGGGTCAGAGTAAATAATTTTATAATCATTAAGTATTTTTTCCTCCAAATTCCGCCTCCAGATCCGAAAACATATGTGTGTTTAACTTGTATTAAACTATCTTTGGTTGTATGAGTATCTAAATATTTAATCTGGAGAAAAATTATGCAACTATCTATAGTTCATTTTAGTGACATTCATTTTAAAGAAGATAATAATTGGCTAGATAATAAAACAAGTTATCTGGTAGAGAGCATCAGATCAGAGACTCTAACTTCCGATATTATAGTACTCGTAATCACTGGCGATATAGCATTTTCAGGAAGAGATAAAGAGTATTACTATGCGATGGATTTTCTTATACATATTCAAAACGAGTTTCCTAATATTAAATTTGCTCTAGTCCCAGGTAATCATGATATAGATTTTGATCACAGTCACAACGGCATTCGAGATATATTAGTTCAAAATATTATTGAGAAAAAATCTCAAAACACCATAGGTAATTCAGTTTTTGAACAGTGTTGTGATAGTCAATCAAACTATATCGAATTTCACGATTCAGTTTTAGGCAACGAAGCAATTTTTTTTGCTGATGAAAATAAATTATTATTTAAAACAGGGCATTACAGTGAAAATGAAATATCAATACATATTCATTGTATCAATAGTGCTTGGTTATCACAAAAGAGTGAAAATGTAGGTAAACTGCTTTTTCCAATTGGAATGATTCAGAAGTCTGAAAATAAAGCCGACTTCGCAGTGACTATTATGCACCATCCCTTTAATTGGTTTGATGAATCAAATGCAAAAGAATTGCAGAAAAAACTTGAAGGAATTTCTGACTTAATCTTAACAGGGCATGAGCATCATGCAGAAAAATTTTCTAAAGATAATTTGGATGGTGATAACACTATATATATTCAAGGAGCTGAATTACAGAGCACAAGTGATTCTGAACAGAGCGGATTTAATTTATGGGGCTGACCCAGATAACTACTCTAGTTTCTCTTTAACCCACTGTTTTAG
>CALDNY010000121.1 GCA_937914685.1 uncultured Kordiimonadaceae bacterium | reverse complement strand
ACGGCAAAAACAGTCGGCGACACTTTACAAGTGATTATATTGGGCCATAACAAAGCTCGCGGAGATTTTTTAAACAGGGAAACTTATTTTAATATCACTAAAAATAGTTTTGAGATGAAATCTGATATTTCCCTTGATCAAGGGAAAACATGGCAAAACGGAGCCTATCATATGATTGTCGAGCGTACAAAAAAATAAGCCGCAAAATATTTAACATTGATTAATGGTGATCGCGCCCTTATATGGTTTAAATGACCAAAGAAATCACCATTATCATACTTTGTGCCAGTGCAGCATTGCTTGGGTTTGCCAATTATAAATCGCGCCAACCAAACGATATTGATAAACCATGGCCTGTGCCGTGGAACGGTGTTCAATTTGCCATGATCTTGGTGGTATTATTGATGATCAATCACCTGCTCAGTCTTTATAAGTAAAAACTCTTTATAACGGCCATTGATGGGCTTTTTCTTTTTGCAGATTTTGTGCGTCTTTTACAGCAATCGCCGTCATATTTAAAATACCGCGCGCGGAAACGCCCGGTGTAACAATATGAGCCGGCATGGCTGCACCAAGTAAAATTGGCCCCACCAGCAAACCATGTTCAACACTTTTTACAAGCCCAAGCGCACTATTGGCACTATC
Source organism: uncultured Kordiimonadaceae bacterium (assembly GCA_937914685.1). Lineage (GTDB taxonomy): Bacteria > Pseudomonadota > Alphaproteobacteria > Sphingomonadales > Emcibacteraceae > Pseudemcibacter. The sequence goes on along the minus strand of CALDNY010000121.1, from coordinate 717 downwards.
AAGAGACGGAAATATCAACAAATTAGCGGCACCATTTAAGGCGCAATCTGTGATCATATCATTGCGCAATTTTTCATTTAACGCCGCATCCGCATGCATTTCCCCATCAACCTCAAGGCTCGGCATACGTTCTCTTAAGATTTTAACCGCCTTTTGCATTTTAAGGGCTGACGGTGCTTTCGATGAGCCGAAATTAGAATGGGATAATAAGGCAACTTTCGGTTTAATGCCGAACAATTCGACCTGGCGTGATGCAGCAATGGTACTTTCAACTATTTGTTCCGCCGTAGGATCAATATCCATAAAGGCGTCGGTGATAAATAAAGTCTGTTGCGGTAAAATCAATACGCTAACAGTTGATATTTTTTGGCTCGGGGTTTTGCGACCAATGATGTCAATGATGTAGCGAATATGAAAATCGAAACGGCCATAAGTACCGCAAATCATCGCATCTTGATAACCAAGTTTAACGGCCATGGCGGCAATCACCGTGGTATTTGTTCGTAAGATTGTTCGGGCCGCTTCTACTGAAACCCCTTTGCGTCCTACAAGTTTATGATAAGTCTGCCAAAATTCATTATAACGATCATCTTGCTGAGGGTTTACCACAGAGTAATCCACATCACGTTTTAATCGTAATCCCAATTTTTCGATGTTTCTTTCGATAATATCAGGTCGACCAACAAGGGTCGCTTTAATCATATTTTCATCAATAGC
>CALDNY010000120.1 GCA_937914685.1 uncultured Kordiimonadaceae bacterium | reverse complement strand
ATGACTTCAACATATGCCAATAAAGTCCCCGATCAGATAAAATTATAAACCACTGTTTATATAAGGAGTATTAGTGCTCTTTCCTAGTCTCTTTTAAAAATAAATATAATATTATATGACACTTGCAATACAAAAAACTCCTTTTATATTTAAACTATGAAAAAGGTCAGCCAACAGATAAAAATAATTAGTTATGAAGACAAATACCGCGATGACTGGTGTTATATAAATCAGCAGTGGATTGAAAAGCTTTTTAAATTAGAAAAAACCGACTTAGATCACCTTCAACAGCCAGAAAAATATATTCTCAACAAAGGAGGGGAGATTTATTTTGCCCTCTTAAATGAAAAAGCGGTAGGAGCCATCGCCTTAAAGTATGATAAAGGTACGCGCTTTGAGCTTAGTAAAATGGGCGTTTTACCCGAAGCTCGCGGTTATGGAGCCGCCAAAGCATTGGTTAGAAAAGTCATAGAAAGATTTAAAGAGCGCGGCGGTACTGAGCTGTTTCTTGAAACCAATAGCAGTTTAATTCCTGCTATTTGTTTGTATAAAAAACTCAATTTTAAAGAAGTAACACCACCACAAAACAGCCCTTACGAGAGGGCTGATTATTTTATGGTTTATGATGGGGATTAATCGTCATCTTTTTTCTGGCTGGGCTTAGTAAGGACAAAATAAGCACCGTAAGCCATCAGGGCGAGGGCGCTAATAATCCCATAGTTAGGTATTCCTGAAAAAAAGATCAAATAAATAGCACTTAGAGACATCATGGAAATCGACGTTATTTTCGCCTTTAAGGGGATCACGCCATATTGATCCCACTGACGCAAAGTGTCTCCGTATTTTGGATGATGATAAAGCCAGTCATGAAGGGTTTCTGATCCCTTGGAAAAAGCCCAAAGAGCCAACAACATAAAAGGTGTCGTCGGTAAAACAGGTAAAAAAGCCCCAATAAAGCCTAAAATAAACATCAACCAGCCAAAGCCTAAATATAAATAACGCTTTGTTTTATTTTCCACGAAGTTTCCTTAACCAATTTGAATAAGCTCATGCTTATTCATTCTTTATCTGTTTTAATAATATGATATTGGGTCTGACGCCCTGCTATGTAGTGAAATAGAGTGCCGTCATAAAATCCATTTTGCTCCAATTTCATTTTTATGGGCTCAACGCCCCAGTCGGGTTCTTTGATCAACGCCGTAAGCTCTATTGAATAAGCGGTGTTTGCATGCATGGGGTAATCACCGCTTCCCGGCACACCATCCTGACGGTCCCACAAGCCAATAGTCGTCCCCGCACCATGACCATGAAGGCCGATCGGATGAGTGTAAATAATAGGCTCAATACCATTGATAATAGCCTGATCACGGGTTCGTTTTAAAATATCATTGCCTGTTCTTCCCACTTGAAAATTACTGGTCAACATATCTTGTAAGGCATTACCGCCCTTCATGGCATTTTTAAGGGCCTGCGGCACGTCACTTTCATCATCACGTAAGATATAGGCATTTTGTTGGGTATCCGTTTGTAAGCCCAAATATGAAATGCCAAAATCAACATGCACATGATCACCTTTATAAAGAATAGAGGGGTCAAGGTTGTCTGCAATAATTTCAGCCTTTGAACGATCTGATCTTTCAGTATCAATAGTTGTGTGAAACCAAGTATCAAGGCCAAGGTCATTAATACGTTGTCTGAACCACCATGCTAAATCATCGGTAGAAGTCTGTCCCGGCTTGACCACAGCGGCTGAAAAACCCTCACCAATGATGGCGTGGGCGATTTCCATGACATCTTGATATGTTTCCATTTCTTTTGCTGTACGCGTCTCCAACCAGCCCACAGCCAATTTTTCAGCCGATACAATGCGTGTGCGCAGTCGGTCTGGTAAAGTTGCAACAAAATCACGATGTTCAGAATAGGTAAGACCGTCAGCTTGGGCCCAATCATCAGAATAATTTAAGGCAATTTTTTTGGGATCAAAACCGTCTAATATTTCAGCTATTTGCCGCCATTGGTCGGGTTGCTGTTCATACGACCAACTTCCTTTATATAAATCTGACACATTATAACGCGAAGCGGCGAGGCGCTCTACTCCTTGCTCTGGCCCATGATCTAAAAATATTAACACCGTCCGTCGGCGCGCGCTGAGCCATGTGGCGGGCAACATGGTTTTAAGAACTGGGTCTTCATTATATTCACGGGAAATAACCACCCAGGCATCAATAGCCTCGCGGCGCATCAACATTGGCAATAAATTATCCAAACGATCTTTTAAAAGCTCATCTTCTATTAGGGCTTGCTGGCTAAGAGGAAGGATTTTTTGCTTTAAATCATCACTATAACCTATTGAAATACCTATGAAATATATCATTAAACAAGAGATTAACGCCGTTGTAATTTTATTCATTATTAATAATTTCCTTATATGAAATTAGAGTGTTCATACTTCAATTATGCAGAAATTGAACTATTAAAAAAGACTTTTATAAAAAAACATTAATAATTTAAGCCAGAATATGTATATAAATATGGCAACACCGGAAACAAAAACTTAGAAAGAAAAATAATGAAAGCCGTTGGATCATATAAAGCCCTTAGCGTAGAAGAGCCAGAAGCCTTTTTAGACGTTGAAATTGATACACCAAGTGCCACTGGACGAAATTTATTGGTCGCCGTGAAGGCCATTTCCGTAAACCCCGTTGATACCAAAATCAGAAAACGCCCCCATCCTGATCAAACTTTACGAATTCTGGGGTGGGATGCTTCGGGCATCGTCAGCGCTGTTGGCGATCAGGTCACAGATTTTAAAGTGGGCGATGAAGTATATTACGCGGGCTGTATCACAAAACCCGGCTCTAATAGCGAATTTCAACTTGTTGATGAACGCATTGCCGCTAAAAAACCATCATCCTTGGGCTTTGCTGAAAGTGCGGCTCTACCGTTGACCACTATTACGGCGTGGGAAGCCTTGTTTGATCGTCTTGGTATTTCGAAGGAGGGCGCCGATCAGGGAAAATCCATTCTCATGATCGGTGGCGCGGGCGGTGTTGGCTCCATCGCCATTCAATTGGCGCGAAAATTAGCCAATCTAACTATTATTGCCACAGCATCAAGGCCAAAATCAAGAGATTGGTGCATAGCGCGCGGGGCTGATCATGTGATCAATCATTATGAGGACATACCGGCTCAATTAGAGGCCATTGGACATGCTAATGTTGATTATGTGCTTTGTCTTACCAATATTGCTGGCTATTGGAAAACCATTACTGATGTCATTAAACCTCTGGGTAAAATCTGTACCATCGTTGATTTCTTCGCAGAGGCTAATTTTGATTTATTAAAATTTAAAAGTGCCACCTTTGTTTTTGAATTCATGTTCAGCCGTTCCATGCACCAGACCGATGATATGGATCAAGTTGGAAAATTATTAACCGACACAGCGACCCTGATCGATGATGGAGATCTTATCACGACCCTAAGCGAGGTTATAAGCCCAATAAATGCAGAAAATATGCGCTCAGTTCACAAAAATATCGAACAAGGCAACGCCATTGGAAAATATGTGATCGAAGGGTGGGGCTAAAGGGGAAGATATTGACATTACATAAAGTTCCAACTTTTTATCAGGCATTATTGTGTTTTGGCGGTATCCTGACCATGATTGTTGTCGGCGTTATTGCTTATGGAATTAATATTCATATTTTATTGATGATCAGCATCATCTGGACCTGTGGTCATACTTATTATCTGGGTTATAGGTTTGCTGAAATTAAGCAATTAATGTCCGACGGTATATCAAATGCCCTTGGCGCGGCTTATGTTTTCATTTTGATCGGTGTCGTTATTGCCGCCTTTATGCAAAGCGGCACCATCGCCAGAATTGTTTATTATAGTTTGAAGCTTATTCACCCTGCCGTATTCTTACCAGCGGGGTTATTATTATGCAGTTTTATGTCCGTTTCTGTGGGAACATTAATGGGAACTGTGGCAACAGCAGGGGTTATATTAATTGGTGTCGGTTCGGCCATGGGTATTCCATTGCCAATAGTTGCAGGCATGATCATTGCGGGAGCAAGTTTTGGCGATAAAATGTCGCCGGTTTCCGATACAACAAATTTAGCGGCTATCTCCGCAGGCACTGATTTATATACTCATATTAGATCAATGCTTTATACTACTATTCCCACCTATATCATCTGCTTGATTATTTTTAGCTTGATCGGTCTTCAATATTCAGAACACGCACTGGCTAGCGCTGACATTATCAGCTTTCAACAGGCGATTGAGAGTCATTATGTGGTCAGTTTATGGGGATTTTTGCCGGTAATTGTTCTTTTTGGCTTAAGCATTAAAAAAATACCTGCTGAGCCTGCGATGATGGCAAGTGTTGCGGTGGCCATCATTATCGCGATTGTCCAACAGCATCATAATATTTTAGATATTTTAAAAAGTCTTCAAGACGGCTACCGAGCTGATACGGGCAATGATCAGCTTGATTTATTGATAAATCGCGGTGGTATTCAAAGCATGATGAAGACTTTTTCATTGGCACTTTTTGCCATGGCCCTTGGCGGATTGCTTGATAAAGTAGGCTATTTAACATCCATGCTCCAAGGAATATTGAAACATTTAAAAAGCGTTCTTTCATTATTATTTGCCACAATGGTCACTGGTATCATCAGCAGTATTGCTACTGGACAATCCTATATTTCTATCGTCCTGACCTCGCAATTATTCAAAGACAAATACGATGATATGGGCCTTAAAAGAAGAATGCTGTCACGAACCGTCGAAGAAAGCACAACCTTGATCACTCCATTAATGCCTTGGTCATTAGGGGGTGCTTACTATTCAGGGGTCTTGGGCGTTTCTGTTATAGATTATATGCCGTGGGCTTTTTTAAACTATCTCAACTTCCTAGTCGCCCTGACCATGACTTTCTTTGGCTTAGCCATCTTTAGAAAGTGAAAGCCATCTTTAGAAAATGAAAAATAGAGATCACGGGATACCGATAATTTTATGAGTTTGCAGACTTAGTCGCCATTTGGGGTTCTTTTTACAATATTCTGCCACACCAAGGGTATAATCGCTGCCATCTTCGGCCAGTGGCTGTAAGAAGAAATGATCAAAATTTAGATGTTCCACGTCTTCTGGCTGAACATTTGTTTGGGGATAAACTAGTTTTAATTCATTGCCTGAGGTTTGCACTAATTTATGCATAACTTTGGGGCTCACACAGATCCAGTCTAACTCTGCCGGGGCTTCAATGGTGCCATTTGTCTCGACCGCAACCTCAAACCCTACTTTTTTAAAGGCTTCAATAAGAACGCTATCAAGCTGCAACAGCGGCTCTCCACCGGTGCAAACAATATAAGGCAGACCGCCACCAGACCATAATGCGATGGCGGCCGTAGCTAACTGATCAGCCGTTTTAAATTTCCCACCACCAGTACCATTGGTGCCAACAAAATCCGTATCACAGAAATTACACTCGGCGTGGGCGCGGTCTTTTTCTAATCCTGACCATAAATTGCATCCTGAAAAGCGGCAGAAAACAGCGGCTCGACCCGTTTGTGCACCTTCGCCTTGTAGGGTATAAAAAAGCTCTTTAACACTATAAGTCATGGACATAACCAATGGAATCATCTTCGCCCGCTTGGGCAAATCCTTTAAGGCGCAACAAACAACTATCGCACTGTCCGCAGGCTTTACCGTCGGCGGCAGGATCATAACAGCTCGTGGTCAAGGAATAATCAACACCAAGTTCTAGGCCTTTTTTGATTATTTGTGCTTTTGTTAAATCAATCAAAGGCGTGTTGATATTAACGCCTTGATCATTCTCGACCCCAATTTTTGTCGCCAATCGTGCCATATTTTGAAAAGCCGCAATATAATCCGGTCGACAATCGGGATAACCGCTATAATCGAGGGCATTAACGCCAATGAATATATCATTACTTTTTAATGTCTCCGCGTAAGCAAGGCCAAAGGAAAGGAAAATGGTATTACGGGCAGGGACATAGGTTACGGGGATTTCGTCTGCCATTTGATTATCAGTGCGCCCTTTAGGCACATCAATATCAGCCGTAAGCGCAGAACCGCCAAAAGCGCGCAAATCAATATCAATGATGACATGTTCCTTAATATTCATGGCTTTTGCAATCTGCTCAGCGGCCAGAAGTTCATGGAAATGGCGTTGACCATAACGAAAACTAAGGCCGTAAACTTCAAAACCCAAAGACTGCGCGATTGCAACACATGTTGAACTATCTAGACCACCACTAAGAAGAACCACTGCTTTTTTAACTGACATAATAAATTTCCTTATTTAATTCTGCATCACATAACGCAAAATTAACAAGATTTCCATGACTATTCTATTATCATATTATATAACAGATTAATTATTTTAAATTCTAGGATTATTTATGTCTTTATCAGCACCCGTACCAAGAAAAAAACTACATACTCGCACTATCGAATTAAACGGTTATCACCGCGAAGACGGCCTTTGGGATATTGAAGCTCACCTTACAGATATTAAGACTTATCCTATTCCTAACCAATTTCGCGGCGGCATAGAGCCCGGTGAGGCACTTCATGAAATGTTGGTCCGTTTGACCGTCGATGATCGCTTTTCAATCGTTGATGTGGAAGCCATTACTTTAAATAGCCCCTTTAAAATCTGTCCCAATATCACTGACGTTTATAAAGAACTGATCGGCATTAATATTGGCGTAGGTTGGCGCCGCGCCATACAGGAAAAAGTAAAAGGAAGGTTAGGCTGCACTCACATCACAGAATTATTGCAACCTTTAGCCACCATTTCATTTCAAACCATGATGGGCAATATTCAAAAGAAGACTAAACCCAAAGATAACATCGAACGTGAAAAGCATTTCAAACCGATGGTATTAAATAGCTGTCATGCTTGGGCCGAAGATAGCGAAGTGGTAAAGATGCATTTTCCTGAATATTATAAAGCCACCAATGATGATGAGAATGAAGGTTAATCTTCAATTTTATGATCAGATAGCTTTTTACTATTCATATCATCTCTTGCTTTATTAAGTATTTTTTCAGCCTTAGTACGGCCAAATTTAGCGCGATTCTGTACTGAAAGGCTTTCTTTTTGGGCCTTTAATTTTGCTTTCTTGGCTTTGCTAAAATTTAATATCGCGCTCATGTTAAAATGCAGATCCTAATCTAAGTAAAACACTGGTGGCATTTGGTGTATTTTTAATATGCCCCGGATTAATTTGATGAAGCATATTAAACCTTAACGAATGACCATAAATATTACCAATAGCATATGATAATTCAATATCACGCTCTCTACCACTTGGGCTTAAGCCCACGTTATTATAATTCATATTGAATATATTAGCCTGATAATCGCGGCTTGATACATTCGATATTAAAGCATTGCCCGATGACAATCTTAAAGGTTGGCTAAAAGATAAAGAAAGCTGATCATTATTAAAAATCAAACCCGTTGATTTAATACCCATCAAATAACTATGTGATTTTAGACGGCTTATATTGCCTATAATACTGCTAACGCTATTGTCCACAGCAGTCATTCCCATTGATGCTTGGGCAAAAAATTGCATTTTATTTAACAGTATCATATCAAATTTAAAACCCATAAAAGCACTTTTAGCCCCTTTACCAATTTGCATAACCCCCCTTGATATACTGCCAAGCACGCTACCTTTTTCTTGCAAGACGCCAACATCAATAGCCATTTTCATGTTCGGGGTTATTTGATGATTAATACGATTTAACAGAAATGTATTTTTAACATTTATATTTTGAGAAAATAAAGATGGATCAAAACCAATATTGCTTTGAGCAAAGGCAACTTCATAAGCCGTGTTAGCGCTTAATTTAGTTATATAAGCCATCGCCTTAGTTCCCCGCGGTGATAATAACGAAGCAAAACCTTGTTTATTTGGGGCCATATAGTCATCTGGTCGATACTGATCGAGCATTTCGGCGATCGACATTCCTGATGAAACTTTAATTTGCGAAATTTCGCCTTGGTTTTGATCGCCCAAATTATAGGAAAGCGACATTCTTAAGTTTTCGACAGATTTCTCACGGCCAAGATGATTTTTAAAATATCTATTGTTATTCTCAAAATAGCGATCATTACTGCGCCATGCCATTTTGACGGTGGCTTTATCATTAAGGCTTAATGAATGATGCCGAGATTGCGACGTACCATCGCTAAAATTCTCTAGGCTTAGCGCCCCTTGTGATAAGACGATAGATTTAGATAAATCAACATTAAAAGATCGCTGGTAACGGTCTAATACCATTATATTATCAAAGGAATTTGAAAATGAAATATCCGCTCCAAATGCACCGCCCGAAATAATTATATTTTGCGCAGAAACAGTGCCTTCTGTGCCAACCACAGCACCACTAGCAAAGCCGCTCCCTGCAATCACTGATTTTCCTTGGGCTGTGAATGCACCCTGCAGATTTATAAGGCCGCGTCCATAGATAATGTCCGTACCCGGATCGCCCAAATCAGTGGCCGTTGTGAACAATAGATCAGTCGTTTGAGCCGCGGTTAAATTGGGGAAGGCTTCAATTAATAATGCCACAGAACCAGAGATAATAGCGGTTGATGCGGATGTTCCGGAAAGTTGCACATAATCCGAAGCGGCAGTATCATAATTTGGCGCGATAATATCTTCGCCCGGCGCCATTAAATATACATTTTGAGCATCAACGCCTGCTTTATAACTAAAAGTAGATATCACATTATTACTATCGACTGATCCTGCAATAATGATCTGACCATTGGCCCATGATGCATAAGCGGTGGCAGCAGAAAGTTGCGCACTATCACTAGCTCCTGCTGGGGTATCCACACCAATATTGCCCGCAGGTACCACAATAACGATATCCGCAGCAACCGCCTTTTGCATGACTAGCACTAACGCTAGACTACTCAAGTTATCAGAGCCTAAACTTTCATTAATAACGTCTGCGCCGTGGGTGCGAGCATAATCATAACCTGCGGCAATATTAGAATGGAAAAAGCTACAATTATCATAATCAACGCAATCCGCCGCCGTTGTGGCGTTAATGGCTAAAATTTTGGCACTAAAAGCAACTCCATGCATATTAAAACTATTATTATTGGTCGCATTATCTCTAAGAGCGGCAATGATCCCCGCCATGGCGGTGCCGTGACCATTAAAATCATCTAAGTTTGCCTTAGAACCCGTAGCGACATTAGTAGAGGTTGACAGTAATTGACCTTTAAGTTCAGGAACTTCTGTAACGCCAGAATCAATAACCGCAACAATAACGCCACTTCCCGTGATCCCATTTAAATAGGCGGCTTGAGCATTAATCTGCGCCAAAGCAACATTTTGCCTATATTCCGGTGTATCATAAGCAATCGGCGTGGGGCCGGAGGGTGGTGTAGGCGTGCCGTTACTGCTTGGTGTAAAGGTTCCAGAGCCGCCACCACATGATGAAAGCACAAAAGAGGCCAAAACCAATCCTAGTAACTTTTTATTATTATAAAATATTTTGATCAGTTTCTCCCGATTGCAAAAATCTAGATATAAATTAAATAACATCCTATAAAATCATATAGAAATTATTGGGAAAAAAATATAAATAGTTTTTATTTTAATCTAACCTTCGACTATACCAAAGGCGCGTACTGGGAAAGTGCCCATTCCTTTGACTTTTACGGGCACGGCAAAGAACTTAAAATTGTCTTCTGGCAAGTTTGATAATCCGGTCATGTGTTCACAAATAGGAATTTCATTATGTAGTAGGATACTGTGGCAGGGGCGGGTATCCCCCGTTGTGTTATCAATATTATAGCTATCAATACCAACAAATAAAACGCCTTGATCAAGCAAATATTGCGCTGCTTCTTCGTTAACATAGGGATAATTTTCGAAATAAGGGTCCGTCCGCCAGTGACGGCTCCAATTTGTTTCTATGAGAACTGCTTTTTGTCCTATGTCTTTACCTTTAAAATGCTCAACGCCAATTTCTTTAATATCCTGATCGATGATAATTTTAATACCGTCTAAGTTGGCCAAAGACGACAAGGCGATTTCTGATAAATCTTTGCCGTCCTCATAACGGTGAAATGGAACATCAACATATGTGCCTGTATTCGAAGACATGGTAATGGCGCCAATTTGAAATGACGTTCCTTGCTGATAATGACTTTTTGAGTCTTCACGATTTAAATAATCACAAATAATCGGGGCAGGAAAGCCTTTATAGGTAATCATTCCATCTTCGATCACATGGCTTACATCAATTAAAGTCTGGCCATTTTGTGTAAATTTAGTCATTGATTTTTCCTTTATTTCTAGAGCCAAAAAATGTTGTTAATGTATAAATTCCAATGATAACCCAGGTAATATTGACGAAGACCGAGGGCATGGCATTATAATAATATGAATTAATCAATAACCCCGTACCTCCAAGCAAATTAAGTGATTGATAGACCCAAGACTTACCGTGCACTATCCCTTTTGAGATCAGAAAATAAGGCAGTAAAAGCGAGAACGCCCCGATCCAACCAATGATATCCATAGTTAATTTTATAGGGTCCATTTAAAATTCCTTTGTTGTTATAACAATAGATTTACAAAAGAATTAAATTTAAATAAAGTGAATTAAATTAAAAATGAAATTCGAAAAAAGTGAACTATTAAAATAACCGAACTCAAAAGCTTTCTAACCGTTGCCAGCCTTGCTAGTTTTAGTAAGGCCGCTCACCGCTTAAATTATGCTCATTCCAGTATCACAGCACAGATAAAGTCCTTAGAGCAAAGTTTAGGAGCAGAGCTTTTTAACCGTGACCGTCGCGGTATCACATTAACGCAGGCTGGCAAAAAATTTCACAAATATGCCCGACAAATTGTAGATTTAAGCCGCGATGGCAAGGAAGCCATTAAAACAAGCCCAAAAATATCAGGAAAATTAACCCTTGGTGCCGTTGAAACCATCAGCACATACCGTTTGCCTGATCTTCTTTATAAAATTCAAAAAGAAGCCCCGGACCTTCAGATATCTTTTAAAATCATGTCCGATAAAGAGCTTTATGAAAGCATTAAAATGGGTACCCTTGATATTGCTTTCATGGTCGAGGAAGAATTGAACGGCGCCAGTATTGAAGCCCTTAAAATCTGCGCAGAACCAGTTTCTTTATACGCGAAGCCAGATCATGCACTTGCTGATAAAAAGATAGAAACAAAAGAACTTGCCGACTATCATCATTTATTATGGGCTATGGAATGTTGCTATAGCAGCGCCTTTAATAAAAGAATGCAAAAAGCAGGAATCCATTCCTACAGCTATATGGATTTTATCAACACAGAAACCATCAAACAATGCACCTTAGCAGGACTCGGCATTGCCACACTAACCGATATTACCGTCGTTAAAGAATTAGAAGAACAAAGATTAATAAAACTCGACTGGGATATAGGGACCGATTTTTACTCTTTTATGCTGTGGAATAAATTTCGTGCCGATTATCCGGCCCTTAGATTTTTTATTGAAAGAGCCAAACAGTATTTTTCTGTCTAAATATTTGATTTTATTATCTTATGACCTGTTGCATCATGGCTCAATATATGCGAATTTATAATAATTTTTAAGGAGCTAAAATTTGGACAAAATAGCCGATATTTTCATCATTGGCGGCGGCATAAATGGCGCAGGCATTGCCGCAGATGCGGCGGGCAGGGGTTTATCCGTTATTTTATGCGAACAAAATGATCTGGCCAGCGCCACTTCATCGGCAAGCACCAAACTTATCCACGGCGGACTTCGATATTTAGAATATTATGATTTTGCTCTAGTCAAAAAAGCCCTCAAAGAAAGGGAAATTCTGCTTAATGCCGCTCCACACATCATCGAGCCATTGCGGTTTTTATTACCCCTTCATAAAGGACTTAGGCCAGCGTGGCTGATTAGGTTAGGTCTTTTTATTTATGATCATATGGGTGGACGTAAAATTCTCCCCGCCACCACAAGTACTAACCTTAATGAGGGTAAATATAAAGACATCCTCAAAAACCAGTATATCAAAGCATACGAATATTCAGATTGTCGGGTTGATGATGCGCGATTGGTAGTTTTAAATGCCATGACCGCCCGCGATCATGGCGCGCAAATATTGACACGCCATAAATGTACCTCTGCCGTCAGGGAAGATAATCATTGGCTGATTACGCTCGAAAATGCTAACAATCATAAATCATATACAATTAAAGCCAAAGCACTGGTCAATGCAGCGGGACCTTGGGTTGATCATATCATAAATGATGTGCTTAAACGCAATGATAAACCGCTAATGCGCTTGGTTAAAGGCAGTCATATCATTGTGCCAAAATTATATGACCATGATCATGCCTATCTTTTGCAA
>CALDNY010000119.1 GCA_937914685.1 uncultured Kordiimonadaceae bacterium | reverse complement strand
GGCGTTAACGGGATCACGATTATCGGAGCAAAAACGCCATCAATATATGGAGATTTGGCGAAAGATTTTAACAAAAGTTAGCCTCGCTAAAGAATGTTTGGTGCTTCGTGATTATCATGCGGAAAACTTGCTAGATTTAGGCAATGATAAAGTCGGGATGCTTGATTTCCAAGACGCGCTTATTGGTCATAGTGCCTATGATTTGGTTTCACTGCTCCAAGATGCCCGCCGTGATGTTTCGCCAGAAATAGAGCAAAAATTTATCAGTTACTTTGCCCAAAAAACAGCACGGGACGAGCTAGAATTCAGAGAGGATTACGCCATTCTGGGGGCGCAAAGGAATACTAAAATCATTGGTATTTTTGCCCGACTTTTCTTGCGTGATGGTAAGGATAATTTTTTAAAATATCAGCCCCGTATGTGGGGTTTATTAGAGCGGTGCTTAGAGCATCCCGCCTTATCAGAACTTAAAAGCTGGTTGCTTATTGAAATTCCTAATTTAAGAAATCAACCATTGCAACCTTATCCTTTAAAACCCGATCACGCGATGATACTGGCGGCGGGGCTTGGCAATAGAATGCGCCCTTTGACCGATCATATGCCAAAGCCCTTGATAAAAATTGCAGGCAAAGCGATGCTGAGCCATACATTAGACGCTTTGGCCGCTGCCGGCATCAAAAATGCTATTGTTAATAAACATTATCTTAGTGATCAAATAGATCAATTCATCAATCAAAGAATTGACCCACGACCAAAAATAACCGTCTCTGATGAAAGCGATCAATTATTAGACAGCGGTGGTGCTATAAAAAAAGCTTTGCCTCTCTTGGGTAATGAGCCATTCTATGTATTGAACAGTGATATGATCTGGACCGATGAGGGCGCACTTGCCTTAAGCCGTTTAAGTGCTTATTGGCGCGAAGATATGGATATTTTGATGTTGGTTATCAATCGTGAAGAGGCCCTAGGTTACGAGGGCGACGGTGATTTTTTTATGGATGAACAGGGTTGTTTAAATTGGCGTCAAGATGATCAAATCGCGGATTATATCTATGGTGGAATTTTGATCATTCGCCCAGAATGCTTTGAAGGTGCGGATCAAGATATTTTCTCGTTGCGCGATATATTTAAAAAAATCCATCATAAAGGTGGTTTATTCGGCCTCGCCCACAGTGGAATATGGCATCATGTAGGAACGCCAGATGCGGTCAAAATAGCGGATAAATTGCTTAAAGGAAACTAAGCAGATGCCAAGACGTCTTGGAAAAGATCCTGAAGTTTATAATATTCCCGCCCATGTATCATTTGTTGATGCCTTGGCTCAGGGGATTATAAAGCGTTATGCTCATGATCCGCTTGGCCTTAGTGATGTATTGATATTGTTGCCTAACCGTCGTGCCGTGCGTTCCCTACGGGAGGCATTTCTGCGCTATTATAATGGTAAATCAACCATATTACCGCGTATGCAACCGATCGGAGACGTCGATGAGGATGGCATCATTATGGACGCAGGGACATTTTTTGATGATCTTTCCATAAAACCAGCTATTCCAGAGCATTGCCGGCAAATGATTTTAATGAATATCATCCATTCATGGTATCAGAAGCGTGGAGAGGATATTCCTGAAAATGCAGGTTGCGCGGTTCTTGCGCAAGCCCTAAGTCATTTATTGGATCAAATTCAGACGGAAAATGTAAATTTTGATGATCTCGCTGATCTTGTACCAGAACAATATGCTATCCATTGGCAACAAACCTTGCGATTTCTCAAAATACTAACGGACTATTGGCCCGACCTATTAGCTGAAACAGGCTATATGGATGTGGCTTTAAGGCGTAATATATTACTTTATGCATTACGGGAAAAATGGCTTGAAAACCCACCACAGCATCCGATTATTGCCGCTGGCTCAACGGGGTCTCTCAAAGCAACGTCTGCCCTGCTTGAAGTGATCGCGAGATTGCCAATGGGAATGGTGATTTTACCGGGACTTGATCAAAATCTTGATGACGAAAGTTGGAAAAAGATAGAAGACAGCCACCCCCAAGCGACCATGAAAAATTTATTAGAACAGATCGGTATAGATCGCACAGAGGCTAATGACTGGCTTGGTAATGATCAAAGTGCGGATCATCAAAGAACGCGTTTATTTCGCGAGATAATGCGCCCTGCTGAAACAACCCAATATTGGCGTGACCTTGATTGGGATAGTGATCAGATCATGAAGGGCATTCGGCAGATCGTGGCGCCCGGCGTGCGTGAGGAAGCTGGGATCATTGCTCTGATGATGCGTGAACAACTTAATATTCCCGGTAAAACCGCCGCATTGGTGAGCCCTGATCGAATGCTAGCGCGCCAAGTGACGGGAGAGTTAAAACGGTGGGGAATTGAAATTGATGATAGTGCGGGAACGCCTCTCTTTAACACCGCCCCCGGTATTTATCTGCGTCTAACGGCGCAAATGGTCTGTGAAAAAATGGCCCCTGTGACACTGATGAGTGCCCTTAAACATCCTTTAATGGCAGGGGGTATAAAAGGCGGTGATTTTCGCGCTTATGTGAGAAAATTTGAACATCTCTACCTGCGTGGAGTAAGACCGGCTCCAGAACTTTTAGGGATTGATCAATTGCTTAATCATGAAAGTACTGCTGATGATGAACTTTGGACATGGTGGCAGAATTTAAGAGATATTATTGAACCCTTTGATTGTTTAATGAATAAAGCTGATGTTTCTTTTGAACAATTATTAATTTCGCATATTGAAATGGCAGAGAAATTAGCGTCGAACAATGATGGGGCAGGAGAAAAATATTTATGGAAAGGCGATGCGGGCGAAGCCGCCGCTGGTCTTATAGAAGAGTTGCAAATGGCAGCACCCTATTTGCGGCATTTTAAAGCGGATCAATATGCCGCTCTGTTTGAACAATTTATGAAGTCTGTGACCGTCAGATCGACCTATGGTCAACACCCAAGGCTTAATATTTGGGGGCCGCTTGAGGCGAGACTTCAGCATGCGGATTTAATGATACTTTCGGGCCTTAATGAAGGAATATGGCCGCCAGAACCCGCCGCTGATCCGTGGATGAGCAGACCTATGAGGAAGGATTTTGGCCTTATTGGCCTTGACCAGAAAATTGGCCTTAGTGCCCATGACTTTGTCCAAACCGCATCGGCCGAAAATGTGGTGATTACAAGATCAGAAAAACAAGACGGCACCCCAACGGTTAAATCAAGATGGCTAAATCGTCTTCATGCAATCATTGGTGATGATTTTCATGAAAAAGAGAGTGAAAAATGGCTTCACTGGTACCATCAATTAGATCAACCCAAAGGGCCGCCACTTGAAATTAAACCACCACGACCAACGCCGCCTGTAGCATCAAGGCCGCGCGACTTATCGGTGACGGGGGTTCAGCTTTGGATGCAGGATCCTTATAGTCTTTATGCAAAAAAAATATTACGTCTTAAAAAACTGGATGAGCTTGATCAAGATCCGGGGGCTATTGATAAAGGCATAATAATCCATTCAATTTTAGAAGATTTTATGAGCGAATATCAACATACTCTGCCCGATGACGCCCAAGAAAAACTTATTGAGATAGGGCAGAAATATTTTGATGATTCTATTGATAAACCAACGGTTCGAGCTTTTTGGTGGCCCCGTTTTAAACAGATTGGTAAATGGTTTATCGAGGAAGAGCAAAAACGCAGACTTAGTATCAAAACAC
>CALDNY010000118.1 GCA_937914685.1 uncultured Kordiimonadaceae bacterium | reverse complement strand
CGTTACAATGCGGCTTATTGCGTTCAAATTTCTCTTTAGCCATTTTCTTCTACCTTTTTCACTTATATTCAAGCGTCCTGAATTTTCCTCACAGGAAGAGCTAGTTGTTATATATTTACTTAAAATGTTTTTAAGCAAACTTCTCTTTTACCTCTTCGGCAACTGCCTGAGGTACTTCTGCATAATGATCAAACTGCATAGAATATGTAGCGCGACCCTTCGTAAATGAGCGCAATTGATTAACATAACCAAACATATTGGCCAGCGGCACTTTTGCATTAATAACTGCATTTGGTCCACGTGTTTCAGAACCTGAAACTTGACCACGACGCGATGAAATATCACCGATCACATCGCCCATATGATCGTCAGGTGTCACCACCTCAACTTCCATAACAGGCTCTAATAATTTAATTCCCGCTTTTGAGGCAGCCTCACGCATTGCACCGCGACCAGCGATTTCAAAGGCAAGAACACTACTATCCACATCATGATAAGCACCATCATAAAGCGTCACAGAAAAGTCAATGATTGGAAATCCTATCAATGCGCCACTTTCCGCAATATCTCTAATTCCTTTTTCAACACCGGGGATATATTCTTTAGGAATGTTGCCGCCTTTAATTTCGTCATTAAAGAGAACACCAGTCCCACGCTCACCAGGGGTAACTGTCATTTTCACACGAGCAAATTGACCAGAACCACCAGATTGCTTTTTATGGGTATAGTCAACATCAACTTGGCGCGCGATACTTTCGCGGTATGCCACTTGAGGTGCGCCAACGTTGGCACCAACATTAAATTCGCGTTTCATACGGTCCACAAGAATATCAAGGTGAAGCTCGCCCATTCCTGAAATAATTGTTTGGCCACTTTCTTCGTCTGATTTTACACGGAAAGAAGGATCTTCCTGAGCAAGACGGTTAAGGGCAATCCCCATTTTTTCTTGGTCAGCTTTTGTTTTAGGTTCAACTGCAACAGAAATCACAGGTTCTGGAAATTCCATACGTTCTAGAATGATAGGTTTTAGTAAATTACAAACTGTATCACCCGTCGTTGTGTTCTTAAGACCGCAAAGGGCAATAATGTCACCCGTACGGGCTTCTTTAACATCTTCGCGTGCATTTGAATGCATTTGCAACATACGGCCCACTTTTTCTTTTCTGTCCTTTACAGAATTCAAAACAACAGTTCCAGTCTCAATAACACCAGAATAAACGCGTGCAAAAGTAAGAGTTCCAACAAACGGATCCGTCATAACTTTAAAAGCAAGCGCAGAGAATGGCTCATCATCAGATGGTGCACGGCTCATAGGTTTATCACTGTCTACTGCGACACCTTGAACATCTTTAATATCAAGCGGAGATGGCATAAAGTCGACTACAGCGTCAAGAAGTGTTTGAACACCCTTGTTTTTAAAGGCTGTCCCTGTAAGAACAGGAACAAAATTACCATCGATAGTCCCTTTACGGATCAAACGCTTAATGGTCGCTTCATCTGGCTCATTGCCTTCAAGGTACGCTTCCATAACTTCTTCGTCTAGCTCAACAACCATATCAAACATTGTTTCGCGGTACGGAGCAACCTTATCAACCATATCATCAGGCACAGGAACTTCTGTATAATGTGCACCCATCGCTTCATCTTCCCAGATGATACCGACGTTTTTAATAATATCTACATGACCTTTATAGTCTGCTTCTGAACCGATTGGTAGTTGCAGCACAAGCGCGTTTGAACCTAAACGATCTTTAATCATATCAACACAGCGGTAAAAATCAGCCCCTGTACGGTCCATTTTATTAACGAAACACATACGCGGAACATCATATTTATCAGCTTGACGCCATACTGTTTCAGATTGCGGCTCAACACCCGCAACACTATCAAACACAGCAACCGCACCATCAAGTACACGCAATGAACGCTCAACTTCAATAGTGAAATCAACGTGACCTGGTGTATCAATAATATTAATGCGGTGATCTTTCCAGTAACAAGTTGTCGCCGCTGAGGTAATTGTAATGCCACGCTCTTGCTCTTGCTCCATCCAGTCCATAGTCGCTGCGCCATCATGAACTTCACCAATTTTATGACTTACACCTGTGTAATATAAAATACGTTCTGTTGTCGTCGTTTTACCAGCATCAATATGGGCCATAATGCCGATGTTGCGATAATCTTTAAGTGGAGTAGTACGTGCCATCTAATCTAACCTTTTATCTACCAACGATAATGGGAGAAAGCTTTGTTTGCCTCTGCCATCTTATGTGTATCTTCGCGTTTCTTGACCGCTGCGCCACGATTATTAACCGCGTCCATGAATTCCCCTGCCAGACGCTCTGTCATGGTATTCTCATTACGCTTACGTGACATTCCAATTAACCAACGAATTGCAAGGGCCTGAGCACGCACTGAACGCACCTCAACAGGAACCTGATACGTTGCACCACCAACACGGCGAGAACGCACCTCAACAGCAGGGCGGATATTTTCTAAAGCGGTATGGAACTGTTCAACAGGATCCTGACCGGTTTTCGATTTCATAATATCCAAGGCACCATATACAATGCGCTCTGCAGTAGATTTCTTACCATCAATCATTAAGTTGTTGATGAATTTAGCAAGTACAACATCACCATATTTTGGCTCAGGGAGGACTTTTCGTTTTTCGGCAGCGTGACGACGCGACATATCTTATTTCCTTTGCTTTAAGGTCCTTACTTAGGACGCTTAGCACCATATTTTGAGCGACCTTGACGACGGTCTGGGATTCCTTGTGTATCAAGTACACCACGTAATACGTGATAACGAACACCCGGTAAATCTTTCACACGACCACCACGAATAAGAACCACACTATGTTCCTGAAGGTTATGACCCTCACCCGGAATATAGCTTGTTACTTCAAAACCGTTTGTTAAGCGCACGCGAGCAACTTTACGAAGGGCTGAGTTAGGTTTCTTTGGCGTCGTTGTATAAACACGAGTACACACACCACGTTTTTGCGGACAAGCTTCAAGCGCAGGCACTTTTGTGCGCTGCACTGGTTTTTTACGTGGGTTACGTACCAACTGGTTGATCGTCGGCATTCTAATTCCTTAATCTTTTTTTTCGTTTCCATAGCAAAAAAGACAGCCTATTCCCTCAATAGAAAAAAGAGCGATTCATATCGCCTCGGCTACCTTAATTACATAAATTCCAATTACTCGGTTCTTTATGTACAGCGTTTAGATCGAAACTGATCTACCACCTGCACTTCTAAGAAGTGAGCGCATACTATGTTCGCTTAAATTCACAGTCAAGAAGAATTTTTACTAGTTCGACTTTATCTTTAAAAATAATCAAAAAGATCATCAAAATAAGCAAAAAGGCCGAAAAATCTATCAATTTAGATATTTCGGCCTTTAAAATATATCATATAAATGCTCTTTACACCATCATAGGAATCAATAAATCATAATTTTTATGGATTCAAACGGTTTTTAAGAGGCATTCTCCATTGAGTCGTCATTTTGATCTAGAGAATCTGCAATAGGATCATTCACTGAGGTATTTTGAGCAGATTTCTGCTCTAACTCAGTTTGAGCATCACGTTCTTGAGCAATGCGATGATATTCTTTCATCATAGAACCTGTACCCGCTGGGATTAAGCGCCCAACAATAACATTTTCTTTCAATCCGATCAATTTATCGCTTTTCCCTGAAACAGCCGCCTCTGTGAGAACGCGTGTGGTTTCTTGGAATGATGCTGCTGAAATAAACGATCTTGTTTGCAATGACGCCTTGGTAATACCAAGAAGGATTGCTTCACCCTTCGCTGGTTGCCTACCTTCGGCAATAGTTTTTTCGTTTACTTCATCAAACTCTTCACGTTCAACTTGCTCACCAATAAGGAATGTTGTTTCACCCGGTTTGGTAATTTCAACTTTTTTGAGCATCTGACGAACAATCACTTCGATATGTTTATCGTTGATACCCACCCCTTGAAGGCGATACACGTCCTGAACTTCATTAACAAGATATGCGGCCAGTGCCTCAATACCCAATGATTTAAGAATATCATGTGGCGCAGGATTACCATCGATCAAATATTCACCGCGGCGAATGAAGTCACCTTCCTGAACAGAAATATGTTTACCCTTAGGAATTAAATATTCAACGGGTTCATTTTCATTATCACGTGGATTAATGCTGATGCGACGTTTATTTTTATAATCGCGGCCAAATTCAACATAACCGTCAGTCTCAGCAATCACGGCATGATCTTTCGGACGGCGCGCTTCAAAAAGCTCCGCCACACGAGGAAGACCACCTGTGATGTCTTTTGTTTTTGACGCCTCGCGTGGGATACGTGCAATCACATCACCCGCATGAACTTCATCACCATCATTAACCGATAGAATAGCACCAACAGACATGAAGTATCTTGCTTCTGAACCATTGGAAAGTTCAACCACCTCATCCTTGTCATCACGAACCGTAATCCGTGGACGAAGGTCTGCGCCTTTCGGGTGAGAACGCCAGTCAACAATAACGCGACTTGATAGACCCGTTGCTTCATCGACATTTTCATTTACCGCAACGCCGTCTGTTACATCCACAAATTTAATGGTGCCGCCTTGTTCGGTAATGATTGGTAATGTGTATGGATCCCATTCGCAAAGTTTATCACCATGAACAACTTTAGCCCCTTCATCTTTAATCAGATGAGAACCAAATTGAACTTTATAGGTAACACGTTCACGGCCTTCATTATCAACAAGGACAATTTCCATGTTACGGGCAAGAACCACTAAGCGACCTTTTGAATCCTTAACAACTTTCTTGTTATTAATCTTAACAATACCGTCGTGAGAGGCTTCAATGGCCGACTGTTGCGACACTGATGAGGCTGTACCACCAATATGGAAAGTACGCATAGTAAGCTGAGTACCCGGCTCACCGATTGACTGAGCGGCGATAACACCAACAGCTTCACCAATATTAACCTGAATACCACGAGCTAAATCACGACCATAGCATTTTATACAGCAGCCTGTTTTTGTTTCGCAGGTTAGTGCAGAACGAACTTTAACAACTGAAACACCAGCGTTTTCAATAGCTTCTGCTTCTGGTTCATTAAGGTATGTACC
>CALDNY010000117.1 GCA_937914685.1 uncultured Kordiimonadaceae bacterium | reverse complement strand
GGACGGATAGAAATAAAAAGCCGCGAAGGGGCTGGCACGTCTGTTCTCATTTATCTAAAAAAGGCAGGATAAATGACAGAGGGCATCCGCAAAATATTGATCATTGAAGATGATGAAGGTCTGCAACGTCAGTATAAGTGGAATTTTGATAATTATGATATTATATTTGCTGGTGATAGAGAGCAGGCATTGGACTATATTAATCGTTATGATTTAAAGGTTGTCTTGCTCGATCTTGGCTTGCCACCTGACCCAGACGGCACCACGGAAGGGTTTGCAATTTTGAACGAAATCACTCAACGTCAGCCAAATTGTAAAATTATTGTCGCCTCCGGACATGAGGCACGGGCCAGTGCTATTAAGGCGATTTCACTAGGGGCCTATGATTTTTATCAAAAACCGGTTGATGCAGATGAAATAAGGTTCATGGTTGAGCGCGCTTTTAATTTATATGATCTAGAACAAGAAAATAGACTATTGCAAAAGCAGCAAAAAGCGCCTCGTCTGCGCGGTCTGATTAGTGCATGCGATAAAATGGAAAAGGTCTGCGCTGTCATTGAAAGGGTTGCCCCGACCAATGTTTCCGTTTTGTTATTGGGTGCTAGCGGTACGGGCAAAGAATTATTGGCCCACTCATTACATGATTTAAGTGAACGCTCAGAAAAACCTTTTGTGGCGATTAATTGTGGTGCTATTCCAGAAAATTTAATTGAAAGCGAGCTTTTCGGCTTTGAAAAAGGTGCTTTTACGGGTGCCCATAAACAAGTTAAGGGAAAGATTGAAATGGCCGAAGGCGGGACCTTATTTTTAGATGAAATAGGCGATCTTCCCCTTGCTATGCAGGTCAAATTATTACGTTTCCTTCAAGAACGCATCATTGAAAGAATAGGTGGGCGCAAAGAAATCGCCGTTGATGTTAGAGTGGTCAGCGCGACCCATCAACAATTACATAATCAAAGTGATGGTGGTGTTTTTCAAGAGAACCAATTTCGCGAAGATTTATATTATAGGCTCAGTGAAATTGTCGTCAATATTCCAGACCTCAAGGATCGAGACGGTGATGCTTTATTATTGGCCCATAGTTTTTTGAACAAATATGCCAATCAATACCAAAAAGGCGCGAAAACATTTGATCACAAAGCCGTTAAAGCCATTGGCTCTTATCAGTGGCCGGGTAATGTCAGGGAACTTGAAAACCGTATTAAAAGAGCGGTCATCATGAGCGATAATAGCAAAATATCCTTTAAAGATTTGCAAATAGATTATGATGATGGTCAAAATGATGTGATGAATTTAAAGGAAATTAAGCAAATAAGTGAAAAATCAACCATTATCAAAGCCTTAGCGCAGAGCAAAGGAAATATCAGTGAAACCGCGCGACTTCTCGGCATCAGTCGGCCAACCTTTTATGGTTTACTAAAGCAATATAATATAAATATAGAAAAATAGATTTGGATATTAAAATAAAACTATGAAGAAACTTCTTAATATTATTTGCAAGGTGGCTCTGGCGTCCGTGTGGTTAATGAGTAGCTTTTTATTGCCTGCTTTTTCTCAAACCTCTCAAATCAACGCGCCTCTTTCACAAAAAGAATTTCAAAGAGCAGAGCTCGCCAAGACCATTGAGGAGAAACGTGACGCGCTTTTTGACGATCCTCAAAATGGCCAATTACACTGGTCGTTGGCAAAGCTTTATATCATTCAAGGGTCTGTTGATATTGCAGAAAATGAATTAAAGCGGGCAATGGCACTTGGGGTTTCCCGTCAAGAAATGATGGTTGATCTGGGATCTGTTTATTTAATGGGCGCTAAAACAGATTTAATAATTTCGCAAATTTCAGTCGATGAAGCCCCTTTAAAAGATCGCGGCGAGGTTTATCTTATTTTAAGTCAAGCCTATCTTAAAGTCGGTGCGCTTGAAGCCGCTTTGGAAAATAGTTTAGCCGCAAGCGCCTTACTTGATGAAAGTTTTACACTCAATTCCACCCTTGGCACGATTTATAATCTTTATGGTAACTATCAAAAAGCAGAAACCAATGTGGATAAAGCTCTTGAGTTTGATCCAAAAAACGTTGAAATGCTTATCATAAAAGGGGAGCTGGTTCATAGAAAATATGGCTCAAAACAATCTTATGCCTATTTTGAAAGGGCGGTATTTTATCAGCCAGAAAACCTACAAGCCCAGATCAAAATGGCCGGTGTTCTTTATAATTTAAAACTTGATAATCAAGCCATGAAGCATTTAAAGCGAATTTTAAAATCTGAAAAATCGCACCCATTGGCGAATTTTTTGGCGGCGTTGATCTCGGTGCGTAAAAATAATATATCAAAGGCAAAAGTATTTATGAATAATGCCAATGATACTCTAGATGATTTTGCCCCCGCTTTATTGTTAAAGGCTAAATTGAGCTACAGCGACGGCTCCTACGCTAAGGCGCAACAAACATTGGTCAAATTACTATTGATTAATGTTGACCATAACGAAGCACGACGGTTGCTTGGGGCGGCATTGGTTTTTCAAAATAAAAATACAGAAGCCATCAACGTGTTAGAATATATGGTGCAACATAATAGTTTGGAAGAGGTTGATTATATGTTGCTGGCGACGGCATATATGCAAGCGGGGAACTATGATAAGGCGAACTCTTATTTTGAAAAAACGGCAAAGGCCAACCTCGGTCAGGTCACTCAAATGCAGAAGGTTTCTTTGGGAGATTTTGAAGACGGCAATAAAATTGGCGTAAGGTTAAAATTAAATAGCCTGGTCAATCGAAATTTTTCATCAAACGAGCCATTGATCATTCGTTCTTATAAGGCCTTTAATGATAAAAAATATAATCAGGTCTTTGACAATGCCGTGCGAATTATCGAACAGAATAGAAGAAACCCTGTCGGTTATAATTTGTTAGGGCTTGCCTACTGGGAATTAGAGAAATTTGACGAAGCGCGAAGCAATTTTAGAAAAGCGATAGACCTTGACGATAATTTTAATCAAGCGCGGATCAATATAGCAAAACTTGATTTTGGTAATCACCGTAAAAAGGCGGCCATTGAAACGCTCAATGATATATTAGAGCGTGACCCTCATTATTTGCAAGCCTATCAAACATTAGCGGATTTTGCTGTTAAAGATCATAAGCCTCAACAGGCAGAAAGCTATTTTTTAAGCGCCATTCGGGCCGAGCCTAATTCCATAGAAATGCGCCAAAATTTAATAGATTTTTATTTTACAGAAAAAAATATTCTTAAAGCACGAAACCTTGGTCTCAGCATGATTAAGGACTTTCCCGATCATTGGTTGAGCTATAAAGCCATGGGTCGAATAAATATTGCAGATGGTGATTATGGGGCGGCAGTGATAAATTTTGAGAGCGCCTTGCAGAAAAATCAAAGTGATCAACAAACTATTGTTTATCTAAGCGATGCTTATGGGCAAAATAACCAAGCAATACTGGCCCGAGAAACGCTGCATAAAGCTTTGTTTTTTGTTAAGAATAGGACGCCGATTTTTAAAAGATTAATCAATCTGGCGCTGAGTGATGGTGATTTTAAAGACAGTTACCGCTTTGTTGAACAACTCAAACTTGATGAAAATACCAAAGCTATGGCCTTTTTCTATCAAGGTGAGCTTAATATAGCGCAAAACAAGACGGATGATGCTATTAAGTCGTTTGAAAGTGTCCTTAAAGCGGGCGGCAATAAAAGCGAGGCGACGGCGAAACTTATCCTTGCTTACGGGGCGGCTGATAAAGGCGAGCAGAGTATTGAAATCGCTAAGGCCTGGTTATTAAATAATGCCAATGATACAAGTGTTCGATTTAGCCTTGCCCAAATTTATATGCAATCAGAAGAATTTGATCAAGCACGCACACAATTACGTGAAATCATCAATGTCAAAAGCAACAATAGAGCTACGCGCCATCAAATTAATATTGCCAAAGCTAGGGAATTATTAAGTAGTTTGCAGTAGTTAGTATTAAGTTTTAAAAATTATAATAAAAAATGAGCTAATCTCTTGAAAATACTTTTTTTAAGCCACCGTTTTCCTTATCCGCCGACGCGCGGCGATAAAATTAGATCTTTTAATATGGTTAAATATTTAAAAGAACAAAATCATGATGTGGTGGTGGCGTCTTTATCAAGGTCAGACCAAGAAACAGAAGAATGCCAAGGTATCAAAGAATATTGCCAAGAATTCATCCTCTGCCAAATCAATGAGACTGTCCAAAAAATACGCATGGTCTCGCGGTTGCTTTCATCAGATCCGTCTTCGATGGGTTATTTTTATTCAAATGAATTGCAAAACCAAGTTAATCAGCTTTTGAATGATCATAATTTTGATTTGATTATGGTCTTTAGCTCATCGGCGGTGCAATATGTTGATCATGTTAGGGATATTCCAAAAATGCTCGATTTTTGCGACATGGATAGTCAAAAATGGTTGGCTTATGTGAAGTATAAAAAATGGCCGATCAGTATGGGATACTTGCTTGAGGGAATAAAATTAC
>CALDNY010000116.1 GCA_937914685.1 uncultured Kordiimonadaceae bacterium | reverse complement strand
ACTAAAACAGTGGGTTAAAGAGAAACTAGAGTAGTTATCTGGGTCAGCCCCTATAATTTATCATACCATTTTGTTTTTGAATAAGATAATTACGGGCTGTTACCGCCACCTCTCCTGGCTGAATAAGCATATTAAAAAAGGGTTGATTTAACGCTTTAATACCAATTAAAAAGCCCAATGCACTTTGATCATCATCAATACCAAAAACGGGAGTAATAAAAGCAACTGTAGAAAGACCCTCTTCTCCTTCATAAGGGCCGATCATCATGGTATCCACGTTTGCCCCCGCCTGCATATAGGCACTTACGGCGGGAAGCGTTGTCGGCATATTAGCCGTTGCAATAATGATTTGCCCTTGAAGATCCGTCAAGGCAAGGCCTGCTTTTTTTAGTTTTTCAACATTGGCTTTAACGACAAAATCTTCGTTTTCTACCACAAAACCATTTTGTAAAGCCCGATCATTTAAAAGGGGTAGCAAATATTCCCCTAAAGCCTCTTTTCCTTCCTCACCTAGTCCCATATCATTGGATATATTTGAAAAATATAAACGTAAAGACGAATTGTCGGCCAAGGTTTGAAGAATTGCCTTTTGATCCGTTACCCACCCCGATAAAACTTCACTGCGTCCGCTTAAAACCACAGAAATTCTGTTCTGCCACATCAGTTTCTCTCTGTTTTCTTCTGAGGTTGCAAACCGTAACGCCATATACATGGCGGCAATTCCCAGAATAATCATCATTAAGAAAACCACTATTGCTTTATTTTTTACGTTTTTTTGTGAACCATCCATCTTCGTTGCAACCTTAATGATCAATATTTCTCATGATATTTTTTAATTTTTAATAGATTTTAATAGAGTAGTAACCATAGCATATGTATATTTCTACAACCCAAACATTATATGTCAATGGAATGTAATAATTTTAGTTGGAACAGTGATATTGTATTTATTAAAAAAAACGACCCTAATATGCACAATTATTTTCTCACTTTTTAGTATTACTCATGGTGCAGATATAGCCAAAACTAGTGGATTGTTCGGTTATCATGAATATAAATCAGACAAAATTGATACTTTTAAAAAATGGCAAAACCTAAGAGTTCGCTATAAAAATGAACAGAGCCTTCGCCTTAGAAAATCCATGTCTGTTCTAAAGCCCCCATGCCGTTTATCTAAGAAATTCAGATGCATAAGTGATGAATGGCAAGAATTAATAACCGGGCTTAAAAATAAATCGCCACAAGATAAAATGGAAGCCGTCAATAAGCATTTAAACAAAGCGCGTTATATTAGCGATATGACCAATTGGCAACAAAATGACTATTGGGCCACGTTAGGGCAGTTTTTTAATAAAGATGGTGATTGCGAAGATTATGCCATTGCCAAATATTATTCTTTAAAGGAGCTGGGCTTTTCCACCAATCAAATGCGAATTGTTATCGTTCAAGATACCAATTTAAATGTGGCCCATGCTGTTCTTGCGGTTTATTTTAATAATAAAGCTTGGATTCTTGACAATCAAGTTTCCCAAATCTTCAATGATGATCAGATTGTCCATTATAAAC
>CALDNY010000115.1 GCA_937914685.1 uncultured Kordiimonadaceae bacterium | reverse complement strand
ATATTTTTTTCATTGGATGTTGCTGTTATTGTTTTTAAACACTCATCAATAAATTTCGTAATATCAAAATATTCATTATGCGCTTTAATAGAACCCATATCTATTTTGGAAACATCCAATATTTCATCAATCAACGTCAAAAGATGATCGCCGCTATTTTTAATATCTTCACCATATCCTTGATATGCTGGTTGACCAATTGGCCCTAGAGCCTGATCTTTTATTAATGTACTAAAACCGATAATTGCATTTAAATGGTCGCGCAATTCATGACTTATGGTGGCAAGAAATTGTGATTTAGCAAAATTTTCCTCTTCGGCTTTGCTTTTTGCTTCAATAAGGCCGTGCGTTTTTGTCCATTCATCAGTGATATCTTGAACGGTACCGTCCATTCTAAGGGGGCTACCATCTTCTATGCGCAGAATTTCACCAATTTCACGAACAACTTTTTCACTACCGTCTGGACTTATTATTCGGTGAGTAATGACATAGGGTATATCGTTATTTAAGGCCTGCTTCATAGCCTCCTCAACTGCGGCACGATCATTTGGGTGAACATAGTCCAAAAAGGCGTCATAATTTAAACCAAAATCTTTTTTCTTAATGCCAAAAATATTAAAAACCTCATCAGACCATATCAATTCATTGGACGAAATTTTCCATTCCCAATTACCAATACGGGCGATTTTTTGTGCCCGTGATAGTCTGTCTTCACTTAACGCCAATAACCTATTCGCTCTTACCCGTTCCGTAATATCGAGCCCCTCTAAAATAACAAAATCACTCAATTCAGTGACACGAGAAAGGTTTTTCATAGTCAGCTCGAAAATAATTTCCACATTAAATTTATTACTTATACTAACCATTTGATGAGAAATATTTGTCGTTTTGATATTTAAGATCGCTTTTTGAATGATACTTCTATCAAGATCCGTAAGCCAAAAATCACAATTCCCCAAATTTCCACCAATATATTTATCGGCTTTATCTTTTAAAGAATTTAACGCGGTTTTATTGAGATCTAATATGGTTCCTTGCGTATCTAATATGATTACAAATTGATTTGATGCGTCAAAAAGAGCTCTGAATTTTTCTTCATTCTCTTTAACTTTTCTTTGGATTTCTAAGCGAGCCGAAATATTTCGACAAATCGCCGTATAACGAAACGGACTTCCTTTTGGATGTTTCTGAATAGATATTTCTAAAAAAACAGCCCGTTCGTCTTTCGTTAATCCTGTAACACTGGTTCGTTCGCCCATATAGCGTGTCTTATTGCCAGACGTTTCAAACTCTTCAACAAGGTCATCATGAATAGGGCGAATATTTCTTGGCAATAAAATTTCTAAGGGTTGACCTATAATTTCTTTGTGTGAATAGCCAAATAGTTTTTCCGCCGCAACATTGAATAAGACTATATTATTATCAGTATCAACGGATAATATTGCATCGGCAGAATGGCCAATAATTTCCGCGAAAGTATCATGGTCAAATTTTGATGATCTTGTACTAATCATTTATTTTAAAACAGCCCTTATCTAGTTTATTTATAATAATCACTTCAATAAAGGCTATTATCTAAATAAATGTTAATCTGTTGGGTTTTATTTCATTATTTATGGATACTTCGGTCAAATAGCACTTCTCGAACCGCGCGGTGTGCTTCATCAATCGCCGCATCGGTAAAGGGACTTGCCGCCGCATCAGAATTGGCTATTGAAATTCGCCCAAATGATTTCCTCGCAATAACGCACGGACGATCATCGGAAGCAAACATGGCCCAGTGCACAGGGTCAGTCAATGTATCATAAGCATAGGCATTGCCGTGGGGCCATCGATTAACGGTAATGGCTTCGATATCACGGGCCGCGTCAAAACCGCCTGGCGCCAACATTTCTGTTAATTGCTGGCGGATATTACGTTCAAAAGTTTCAAAAGGCGTATTGAATAATTCCAAACGTCCGGCGCGTAGTTGGTCGCGTCTTGGCAGTCCGGGCATATTTGGTGCTTTATGCATTTTAACAATAACGGGATCTTCGGGCCTAAAGGGGGCTTTATAATCGCCGACACTGATCGGTGGATGTAAACTTGCTGTGGTATGATAACAGCCGGGAGCATTAATCCTATAAACACCCAGTTTTGCGAAAGCATGGCCATTATTGAGCAAAACATTAGTATAAATTCTTGGTGCTTTAATGCCGTAGCTAAGGGCTTCTTTTTGCGGCTGAGGAAGCCCTTTACAAATATAAGGGATCACCGTATGCCAACAGGCCAAAATAGTATTTTTTGCTCTTACCTTGCTTGGTATTCCGTCTTGGATATAGGACACTTCCACTTGTTTTGCAGTATCAGCATCGCCTAGATGTTCAACATTTATAACGGTGCTATTCAAACGAATACGTGATGGATTATTAGGGCGGTCTAGCAGGTTATAATTAACTCTTGCTGTAAAGACATCATCTAAAGATGTTCCCGGCACGGCATCTGCAATGAGGCCTCTGACAATCATACGGGTAATGGTGGCATTACCATCAGGGAAATATATAGATTCCTCCCTACTCTCATGCTCGCGGCCATGTTGTGATCCCGGCATATGCTGTAAGGGTCCCACTTTTGTGGTTGGTCTTAAATTTAAACAGCCAAAACCCGGCATATTGATTTCCCAACAAAATAACGCTGGCACTTGTTCTGGGCCCACATAAAAACGAAAATGCGTACTCGCTTGAAAGAAAGGCAACACATCCTCATCAACTTTGGCATAATTGAGCAAATAATCATTATAACTGATCGCCGCAAGTTTTGCTTTTTTATCCTCGTCGCTTAAGCCTTGGAAATAATCTATTTTACTTTCTTCGTTATAAAGAAATTTCAAATCGGTTTTTACTTTATCGCTCAATGGCGTTTGATCAATAAAATCCCCCCAAGACATAAAACTAGGCTTACCAACAAGCCCTTCAGCGCCAAATGTTTCTTTATCAAAATAAGTGGCACCATCAAGTCCTTTATCCCGATGATAATGGATCATGTCCTTGGTTTTTTCTTGATAGGCATCGGTGTCGATACCAATATCTCTAAGCAGCCCCATAGCCATGGTGCTATATCTTGACGAGCCTTCTACGTTTAATGTACCGCCATTAACGAGAATATTACGGCCCTTATAATCATATTCATTACGCTTGGCATGACCGCCAAAATCGTCATGATTATCTAAGATAAGAATTTTAGCCTCTGGCCCGGCGGTTTGACGGAAAAAATAAGCCGCTGCTAAGCCGCTAATACCGCCGCCAACTACCACTAGGTCATATTCCTGCCCTGTATCATCGGCTTGCCAGTTTTCACCGTCCCTGACCGTATGAGCGGCTTCGAATGATCCGGTATGACTGCCGCGCAAGCCATCAAGGGCTGGCGGATAATATCCTGGCTTATCTTGTCTTTGGGTATATTTTTCGTCTG
This sequence comes from uncultured Kordiimonadaceae bacterium, assembly GCA_937914685.1. Lineage (GTDB taxonomy): Bacteria > Pseudomonadota > Alphaproteobacteria > Sphingomonadales > Emcibacteraceae > Pseudemcibacter. The sequence continues at coordinate 5,866 of CALDNY010000115.1, read as the reverse complement.
CTTGTGCCGCTTTTATCAAAGCTGGTGAAAGCATCGCCCCGACCACGCTAATGCTGGCCCCATTAAGAAAGTCCCGACGATCAATTTTCCGGTCCATACCCAAAGCACGATCAGAATCGCTGACAGAATCGCTGAAATTTTTAGTATTATTAGTCATAATGTCCCCTTTATGTCCTTAACCCTGATTGCTACGCTAGCATATAAAGCAATAATATAACAATATTTTATTTTACGGGGCGAAGTTGATTTTTATATGGTAATGATATGCTTAATTTTGATATCATTTCTCCAAAATGCGCTGAAATTACAAACAAACAATAGAGAAAATCAATAGAGCAAATCAATAATATGAGCAAAATTACACCCAATAAATATGTCGTATCCGTACCCGGTCAACCACAACCATCGGCAAAGATCGTCAAAAAAAAATATAAAGTTGATCTTTCTTTAAATGAAAACGCATTTCCGCCAAGCCAAAAAGCGATAGATGCCTATTTAAAAGTAGGGCCAGTTCTTAATAAATATCCTGATTATACATCCGCTGAGTTACGCGGTGCATTGGCGGAAAAATATAATCTTGATGATCAACGCATTGTCTGCACCGCAGGGTCGGAACAGATGCTTAGCTTCCTCGCCCGTGGTTATATTATGCCCGGCGACGAGGTTATATACCCAAGATACGGATTTTTAGTCTATTGGTTTAACATCAAAATGGCCGGCGGTATTCCTGTGCCTGTGGATCATGATGATTTTAAGATCAATGTTGATTATATATTGGACGCGGTTACGGATAAAACCCGCATGGTTTTTCTTGATAATCCCGGCAATCCCACCGCCACTTATGTTCCTTATAATGAAATTAAAAAATTGCGAGAAAAATTGCCCGAGCATATTTTATTGGTGCTTGATGGGGCTTATGCTGATTTTGTCAGTACTGATGATTTTGATTGCGGTTTTGATCTGGTGGAAAAATATGAAAATGTCGTGGTGACGCGAACCCTTTCAAAATTATACGGCCTTAGCGGTCTACGCATTGGTTGGAGCTACCTTCCACCAGATGTGGCGGCTACGGTGTTGCATTTAAAAGGCGGTTTTAATGTATCCTCTCCCGCCCAAGCCGCAGGCCTCGCCGCCGTTTTGGATGATGATGATTACGCTATTAAAGTACGTGCCCACAGCCAAAAATGGGCGGAGTGGCTCACAAAAGAGCTGCGCGAACTTGGCTTAAAAGTGACCCCTAGCGTTTGCAATTTTATTTTAGTGCATTTTCCAGAGGGGCCAGAAGCCATGAATGCGGCTGATGCTTATTTAAAACAACATGATATAAATGTAGGCTCAGTCGCCATCTATAAATTACCAAGCAGTTTCAGAGTGACTGTCGGCACAGAAAGCGAAAACCACGCCTTAATCAATGCTTTGAAAGATTATTACAATTCAGCGCAATGAATAATATCAATGAAAAGAGATAAATATATTATTCACACAGATTATAAAATTCGAATATTAGAAATGACTTAAGGTGGATACTTATTTAACCTTTATTTAATACATTAAGCTTTAACATAATAAAAAAAATTGGGTGAGGGTTCTTTAATATAGGAACTTCTTATGAATCATTTTCTAAAGCCGCCCATAAAGGTCGGCTTACTCGCACCGCTCAGCGGAATAGTCGGCCTATATGGTACGGAAATTAGTAGAGCAGCCAAAATTGCTGCAGATATTGTTAATGAAGAGGGCGGTGTCTTAGGAAGGCCTTTAGAAATTATAATTGCGGATGATGGCAGCATCCCCCAAACTGCCGTACCAGCAGCACAAAACCTTATCAAAGATCAAAAATGCCATGCCCTGATCGGTAACCTCCTGTCAAATTCCAGAATTTCCGTAGCCTATCAGGTCGCTGAGCCTTTAAAGATACCATATCTAAATTTTTCTTTTTATGAGGGTAGTATTTCTTCACCCTATTTTTTCCATTTTGCCGCCCTACCCAATCAGCAAATAGACAAGATGATCCCCTATATGTTGGAATTGAAGGGACCAAAAATGTTTTTGGCAGGAAGCGATTATGAATGGCCCCATGGATCTATAGATGCGGCGAAGAAGGCTTTAGAAAAATGTGGCGGTGAAGTTGTTGGCGAAGAATATTACCCACTAGGAGAAGCCGATATTAAAAGTTTACTAAACGAAGTAGCAAAATAAGGCGCAGATGTTTTTGTTCCATATTTTGCGGGTCAAGAACAAGCGGACTTACTTATAAGTTTTACAGAAAAAGGTTTAAAATCCAAAATGTCAGTTGTGATGGGACATTATGACGAAGCCATGGTTCAAGGATTGCCGCCTGAGGTGCGAGAAGGTTTATATTCATCCAATAGTTATTTTATGACGATCGATACAAATGAAAATCGGGATTATTTAAAACGCATGGCCGCCCTCAAAGATGTGGACGGGATATGGCCCCATGGTAATGGAGTTTTGACCAATTTCGGCGAAGGTACTTATCTTTGTGTTCGTGCCTATGCAGATGCGGTTAACAGAGCCGGTAATATGGAAACCACAGATATTTTATCTGCGCTTCGGACGATTTCAATCAAAGGGCCACAAGGTTCCGTAAAAATGGACCCTTACACCCAACACGCCGCCGTAAATGGTTTTCTTGCTAAATGCAATGCGGATGGACAATTCGATATTATAAAAGGATTTGGCCTTGAGAGACCTATAATTCCTGATAGGTATCGCCAATTACATAATGACAATTTAACAGAAAAAGATGATCAGGTCATTGAAGTGCAACAGCCTTTTGATGTAGATTCCTTTGAAAATATAGTCAAATCACAAAAGGCGCATGATGGTCCCGGATTATTATTTTCTACTGCTTTTAATTTTGTTGATGTCGGCTTAGTAGCCATCAACGCTGCAAGTAAAATAGTCCAAGTTAATCTAGTTGCTGAACAAATGTTCGGCTATCAACCAGAAGAAATATTAGGCAAGCCGATTTCAATACTCATTCCACCAAGATATAGAAGTGGCCATGGAAATCATATTATGAGCTTTATTAAAAGTGACTCCAACCATGTTCTCATGGGTCAAAGAGGGGAAATATCCGGTTATAGCAAAGATGGCCGTGAAATTCCAATTGAAGCCTCTATTACAACGTTTCAATCAGGCGGAGAGACATATTATACAGCCATGCTTCGCGAGGTTACAAAATACAAGCGTATCGAAAAAGAACTAAAGTGGCAGGCCAGTCATGATAGTCTTACTGGACTACCAAACAGAAAAATCTTTATGGAACGATTGGAAAAAGCCTTAGAAAGAACCAGCACCACAGGCAAGGATATTGCCGTACTCTTCATTGATTTAGATAATTTTAAAATGGTAAATGACAGTTATGGCCACGTCGTAGGTGATCAACTGCTGGTGCTAATGGGAGAAAAATTACTCGCCGTTGTTGGTAGCGGCAATATTGTAGCCCGATTTGGAGGTGATGAATTTGTGGTGCTTTGTGAAAAAATAAAAAATGAAAAAACCACAACAAAGTTAGCAATGAGCATAAATGAAAAACTGCGTGAACCAATTGAAATAGAAGGCATTAAAATGTTCCCCTCATGCAGCATTGGTGTTGCCGTTGGATGTAGTGGTGATACGTCTTCCAAACACTTGCTCAGTAATGCTGACGCCGCCATGTATCAGGCAAAAGAACATGGAAGGGATAAATGGTTACCCTTTAACGCCGAAATATATAAAAGGTCGCGTGAACGGCTTGATGTGGCCAATGGTCTACGTATGGCCATAGAAAAAGATGAATTTTCCTGTGTGTTTCAACCCATTGTTGATACCAATAGTCACAAAATGGTAGGCATGGAAATTTTATTACGTTGGACGCCTGAATCAGGGCCTGTTTCCCCTGCAATTTTTATTCCTGTTGCTGAAATGACGGGTAGTATCTACAGCATCGGATCATGGGTATTTGAACAAGCGTGCAAAGCTCAGGTGCGCCTCACCGAAGCATTTGGTTATCAAAACTGTCCCTATGTTTCTGTGAACGTATCAAGTCGCCAATTAGAAACGGAGAGTTTTTTCAAAGATATATGTCGCACATATAATGATATTGGTGCCAATAGCAACGGCATCATTATTGAGGTGACCGAAACGGCCCTTATGGCTGATGTAGACATAAATATTAGAGTATTAAAAGCGCTTGGTATGGCTGGTTTCAAAGTGGCCATTGATGACTTTGGTACAGGCTATAGCTCCCTTTCATTATTAACAAAATTGCCCCTTTCGTTATTAAAAGTAGATCGGGAATTTGTAAAAAATCTCGAATTATCTGATCAGGAAAAATCCGTAGCAAAAGCAGTGATCGGTCTTGCCCATTCTCTGGGGCTAAAAACAGTAGCAGAAGGCGTTGAAACAGAAGGTCAAAGAGCTATCTTATCGGACCTTAACGCAACATATTGCCAAGGATATTTTTTCTCAAAACCCGCTCCATTAGAGAATATTATCAACCAATATGGTAATCAGACCTTTTAAAAAGAAATGGATAATTTGATATTTCAATTGCGAAAATAATCGCAGTCAAAAGTGATATCAAGAGCGGTTGGCAATAGTTAAAAATTAAAGTGTGTGATAGCATCCCTATTATCTTTAAAGGAAATTACAAATCAGGTTTTATGGCGACGGTTTCGATCAGGCTAACCCGTTCTTCGTCCAGATTTCGGCGCAAATTATAGGCTTTGGTCTGGATATCCTTGCCCACAAGTAGATAAACGCCAAGCGGTGGCAAGGTCGGTTCCCCCACTGGTTGTTTGGCATTGGCAAACGCGATCTTAGCAAGATCCGTCTTGTCATTCCAAACGCTAATTTCAAAACCGGCTGCTTCTATAATATTACGAAATGACGCTGGCGGCACTAGAAAACTCATGGAACTATCCTGCGCCCACGGTACTGGAAAATATTGTGGTGTGTTTTTATGGCCACAAACTTCATATAATATAGCACGACCACCCGGTTTGAGTACGCGGTAAGTTTCCTTTAGCCACGACAGTTTATCTTCCACATTCATGTTCATCTGTAATGACCAGACACCATCAAAGCTATCGTCATCAAACGGCAATTCCAAAGCACTGGCCGCATGGAATTTTACCTTTTCTTCCATATTGAGTAATTGTGTCAAACGTTGTGCGGTATCAATATATTCATCACTTAAATCGATCCCCGTTACCCGACACCCAGTTTCATGAGATAAACGTCGCGTTGAACCGCCGATGCCACATCCCACATCAAGGATATGCATATCTGGTGTAAATTCAGACAGTTTAATCAGTTCTTTGGTTGCAGCATCTCCACGGATGTGAAATTCGTCCACTGGCTGAAGATCATCGAGTGTGATTTTCGATAAATCCTTACCAAGTTTGTTGAGTCCGTCAATAATTTTGCCGTATAAATCACTAGGTGAATAATAGCTATGAATGTGTTTAATTTCTTCAACCAAAATAATTTTCCTCTTAATAACTCGTTTATAATATTAGACCCATTTATCTCAGAATTTAACATAGACTTTATAAAAAATATAGTTTTTACAATCCGTTACAAGATCCATATATAAAGCAAATAGTAAAAAACCTGCCAAGGCCATAACGTGGTTATTTCACCTATTCTTTTAAGGACGGCATAAAGGTATCCATCACCATATCTTTTACCACACGGCTACTGACCCTATAACGGTTCATAAAGACTATGATCGATGTATCCACATCCACATAACGGCCAAAATAAGCAACAAAGCCTGCCACTTGTCCACTATGGCTAGTGGTTTTTAGACCGCGTTCAGGTGTTACTCGCCATCCCATACCATATTGCGTATCAACGC
>CALDNY010000114.1 GCA_937914685.1 uncultured Kordiimonadaceae bacterium | reverse complement strand
ATCGGCCTTTGCTCCCATAGTCAGCCCGACTAATTGTCCGTGGGGCCATAAGGCGTTGAGCAATTATATTGGTGATGATAAAAGTAAATGGCACGACTTTGATGCTTGCTTGTTGGTCAAAAACTCTGAAGGCGCTGAAAGCAACCCAGAAATCCTTATAGATCAAGGCTTGGGCGACCCCTTTATAGAAAGCCAACTTATGCCAGAATTATTTGAAAAGGCGTGCCAGGAGGCAGGGCAAAAATTGAATTTACGGCGCCATGAAGGATATGATCATGGTTATTTCTTTATTTCCACCTTTATGGAAGATCACTTAAAGCATCACGCTGCTATTTTAGGATAATATTATCATGAGAGATCTGGATAAAGCAAAGACCATTATAGGCGACTTTAAGGATGTGGATGGGGCGCTTCTTGAGTGTTTGCATGCAATTCAAGCTTATTATGGTTATGTTCCAAAAGAAACTGTAGACTTGATGGCCGACGGATTTAATTTATCCCGAGCCGAAATTCACGGTGTCATTAGTTATTATCACGATTTTAAAACAAGTCCTCAGGGGCGCATCGTTATTCGGGTTTGCCAAGCTGAATCGTGCCAAGCAATGGGAAGTCGTCAGTTAAGCAAGCATGTTCAACAAAAACTTGGTGTTGAATTCGGTGAAACGACCAGTGATTATAGCCTAGAGGCTGTCTATTGCTTTGGTAATTGTGCCCTATCACCCAATATTGAGGTGAACGGCAAATTGCATGCAAGAGTTAGCTTAGACAAGTTTGATCTTATATTGCAAGAGGGGGTAAAATAATGACTATTATTTATATTCCTCGTGATACGGCCTCTATTTCCATGGGTGCTGATGATGTGGCGATAGCCATCGCTGCTTTAGGTGCTGATCTTAAAGAGGATATTACTATTATCCGTAACGGCACATGGGGCATGACCTATCTTGAGCCATTAGTTGAAGTGGATACAGACCAAGGACGTGTGGCTTATGGCCCCGTCACCGTGTCAGATCTGCCGTCACTCTATGAGGCAGGATTTTTAAATGGGTTGGATCATAAGCTTTGTCACGGCCTGACTTCAGAGATCGACTATCTCAAAAACCAAGACCGGCTTACGTTTGTTAGGGCGGGATTAATAGATCCCCTCTCCCTTTCAGATTATATAAAAAATGATGGATATAAAGGGTTAGAGAATAGTTTAAAGTTGTCTAAGGCACAAATAGTAGAAGAAGTGACCCTATCGGGATTACGTGGCCGTGGTGGCGCGGCCTTTCCAACGGGCATTAAATGGAACACAGTAAGGCAAACAGAAGCGGCGCAAAAATATATATGCTGCAATGCAGATGAAGGGGATAGCGGTACTTTTTCAGATCGAATTTTAATGGAAAGTGACCCCTTATGTTTAATTGAGGGCATGACCATTGCCGGTCTCGCTGTGGGGGCGACCAAAGGCTATATCTATTTAAGAAGTGAATATCCTCTGTGTAAAGAAATACTCACTGGTGCCATAAAAGTTGCCCGAGACAACAATTATCTTGGCGCAAACATTTGCGGCAGCGATAAAGCATTTGATATAGAAATACGAATGGGCGCGGGTTCATATGTTTGCGGCGAAGAAACGGCTATGCTGGAAAGCTTGGAAGGAAAGCGCGGTATGGTCAGGGCAAAACCACCGCTTCCGGCCCATGTGGGATTGTTTGGTGCGCCGACAGTGATCAATAATGTCTTATCATTGGCCAGCGTGCCGATCATCTTGGCTAAGGGTGGGGACTATTACAAAAATTTTGGAATTGGTCGCTCCCGTGGTACAATAGCCTTTCAGTTAGCAGGTAATATCAAGCGCGGTGGCCTTGTGGAGAAAGCGTTTGGTATTAGCTTGAAGGATTTGATCAATGATTTTGGTGGCGGCACTTATTCGGATAAAGCAATAAAGGCCGTTCAGGTTGGCGGCCCTTTGGGGGCGTACCTTGGTCAAGATAATTTTGGGTTGCCCCTTGATTATGAAGCGTTCACTGAGGCAGGAGCCGTGCTTGGTCATGGCGGCATTGTTGTTTTTGATGAAACGGCAAATATGCGCGATCAGGCCCTATTCGCCTTTGAGTTTTGCGCCATAGAATCCTGCGGTAAATGTACGCCGTGCCGTATAGGATCAATCCGTGGGGCGGAATTGTTAAAAACGGGCACAAATATGCAATTGCTGCAAGACCTGTGTCAATTGATGGATACGTCGTCCCTGTGTGCTATGGGTGGAATGACGCCAATTCCGGTAAGGTCCGCTGTGAAATATTGGCCAGAAGATTTTGAAAAGAGCTCGTCATGACTTTAATTATTGAAAAAGATTACGGTACGCCTGAAAAGAAATCGGATGTTTCAGTTGATCTTGAGATTGATGGTAAAAAAATAACCGTCGCCCAAGGCACATCAGTGATGCGGGCAGCGCGAATGATTGATGTGGATATTCCTAGCCTTTGCGCCTCCGACTGTTTGACATCCTATGGATCATGCCGGCTTTGCCTTGTGGAAATTGATGGTGCGCGCGGTACACCGGCCTCCTGCACCACACCCGTTGCACAAGATATGAAAGTCACCACCACGTCTGAGCGTCTTGATAAAATCCGCCAAGGCATTATGGAGCTTTATATATCTGATCACCCTGATCAAGAAAGTCCGCTTCATGAAATGGCCGCCCGTGTCGGGATGAGAGAAAATCGTTATGGCAAAGAGGGTCATAATCATTTAACAAGCATCATTGATGACAGTAATCCTTATTTTAGCTTTGATCCGTCCAAATGTATTCTCTGCGCTCGGTGTGTACGGGCCTGCGAAGAAGTGCAAGGTACTTTTGCCCTAACCGTTGATGGGCGCGGCTTTGGTAGTAAAATATCGGCAGGTGCCGACCAGTCCTTTTTAGCCTCCGACTGTGTATCTTGCGGCGCTTGTGTGCAAGCTTGTCCCACCGATAGCCTCTTTGAAAAGCGGATCGCAGATATGGGAAAACCCGATCATAGCGTCATTACCACTTGCGCCTATTGTGGTGTCGGCTGCGGCTTTAAGGCCGAACTGAAAAACGATCAAGTGGTCAGAATGATGCCGTGGAAAGATGGCAAGGCAAATCATGGACATTCTTGTGTTAAAGGTCGTTTTTCATGGGAATATGCCATTCATCCAGACCGTATTTTAAAACCAATGATCCGTGATAAAATTACCGACCCGTGGCAAGAAGTCAGTTGGGATCAGGCCATTGAATATAGCGCAAGCCGCTTAAAAGATATTCAAGGCAAATACGGCAGGAAATCAATTGGTGGTATAACATCGTCGCGCTGTACAAACGAAGAAGTTTTTGTGGTTCAAAAATTAATACGCGCCGCCTTTGGCAATAATAATGTGGATACATGCGCACGCGTCTGTCATTCGCCGACTGGTTACGGCCTACGTGAAACACTTGGTACCTCTGCGGGGACACAAACCTTTGATAGTGTTATGGACAGTGATGTTATTGTTGTTATTGGCGCCAATCCTACTGATGCTCACCCCGTATTTGCCAGTCAAATGAAAAGACGACTTCGCGAAGGGGCTAAGCTTATCGTTATTGATCCCCGCAAAACGGGTCTGGTTAAATCTCCTCATATTAAGGCTGATTATCATTTACCCTTAACGCCGGGAACCAATGTGGCGATGATCAATGCCATGTCCCATGTCATTATGAGCGAAGGATTAATGGATCAAGATTATATTGATCAACGCTGCGATAAAGACGCCTTTGATAAATGGCAAAAATTCATCTGTGATCCCATTAATAGCCCTGAAAAAGTCAGCGAATATACCGGCGTTTCGGCTGATGATATTCGCGGCGCGGCGCGGCTTTATGCCAAAAGCGCAAAGAGTGCCATTTATTATGGTCTTGGTGTCACCGAGCATTCCCAAGGTTCGACAATGGTCATTGCCATGGCTAATCTGGCTATGGCCACAGGCAATATTGGCTTTTCAGGGGTTGGTATTAATCCCCTACGGGGACAAAATAATGTTCAGGGTTCATGTGATATGGGCTCCTTCCCCCATGAATTGCCGGGTTATCGCCCTGTTGGCGATGATAGAGTGCGAAAAATATTCGAAGATGACTGGGGTAAAAAACTTGATCCTGAGCCGGGTTACCGTATTCCCAACATGTTTGATGCGGCGGTTGCGGGAGATTATAAAGCCATGTATGTGCAAGGCGAAGATGTGGCCCAGTCCGACCCAAACACTCACCATGTCGAGGCCGCCCTTGAGGCACTTGATTGCTTGATCGTTCAGGATTTATTTTTAAATGAAACAGCGCGATTTGCTCATGTATTTTTGCCGGGTACGTCATTTTTGGAAAAAGACGGTACCTTTACAAACGCCGAGCGGCGCATCAGCCGTGTTAATCCGGTTATGGCTCCTATGGCGGGCATGGATGAATGGGAAATAACCTGTCGTATTGCCCGCGCTATGGGCACCGACATGGCGTATGATCATCCTTCTGAAATTATGGACGAAATCGCGAGATTAACCCCTACATTTAAAAATGTTAGTTTTGCTAAATTGGATCAAAAAGGCTCTATTCAATGGCCTTGTAATGATAGTGCACCAGAGGGGACGCCAATTATGCATGTGGACGGATTTGTTCGGGGCAAAGGTAATTTCATCATTACGGAATATGTGCCGACCACGGAACGAACCACCCGCAAATTTCCACTGATTCTAACCACGGGTCGTATATTGAGCCAATATAATGTGGGCGCACAAACTCGGCGTACAAAAAACAACGTCTGGCACGATAAAGATATTCTTGATATTCATCCTCATGATGCGGAAAATCGCGGTATCGTCGACGGCGATATGGTGCTTATTAAAAGCCGAATGGGCGAAACTGTTTTGGAAGCAAAGGTGAGTGAGAATATGCAACCGGGTGTGGTTTATACCACATTTCATATGCCTGAATCGGGGACGAATATAGTGACTACGGAAAATAGCGACTGGGCCACATCCTGCCCTGAATATAAGGTTACCGCCGTTGACGTGCGCCTCACCAATCATAAATCAGATTGGCAGGAGAATTTTGATGAATTTTCCAGCTCAACACGTCACATAGCGGAATAGAGCTTTCGTGGACCTTTATTTATTGCAAGCAATGATGGGGGCGTTGATGTTTGGCATCGGCGCCATGTTCTTTAAATGGAATGCTCATAATTTGGGTGATGATAATTATTTCTTTGCCGGGCTTTATTCTGCGGGTGGGGTGTGTTTTTTTATCGAAGGATTTGATCAACTTTCAACCTTTTCCGGTATTGAGTATTATATAAGTGGGGCTTTAATTGCTTTGGGGGCTGCGGGGGGGAATTATTTCTTCTCTCAAGGATTACGCCACGGCCCTGCGGGGCTTACATCTGCTTTTGCAAAGGCCAATATTATCATCGTTATTTTAATGTCGGCACTTTATTATGGCGAAGCTTTAAATTTACTAGAAACACTTGGTATTTTATCCATACTGGTAGCCATGCTTGTGGTTAATTTGAAATTCGGCACTTCGGTAAGGCCAACCAGTAAACTTTGGTTCATGCTTATGCTATGCAGTATGACGTTATTGGCTTTTCGTAATGGCGGCCTTAAGGTGGTTAACGAAATTGGCCTAAACAGCGCGCTAGTGATGGCCTTGGCCTATTTTATTTGTACGGTGATCTTTGGCCTTGGAATTTTGAAAAACAGAAACAAAACCTGGACCGCTAGAAATTCAAAATCAAAAGTGATTATAATTGGCTGGATCACAGGAATTTCATCATATGTGGGCTTATATTTTTATATTACAGCCTTAAAAACCGGCCCTGCAAGCATCGTCGTTACCATATTTTCACTTGATATGATTTTTGTTTTATTAATGTCTTATTTGATCTTTAAAGAACGGCTTAATAAGAACCAAATGATCGGTTTTACGTTATCGGCAATGGGCTTTATACTATTGAGTATGGGTTAGCTTAAAGCAAATGCCCAGAGCGTTTCTTCTTCGTTTTTAAATAAAATTCATTATGGTTGTTAGAGGGAAAATGGTGGGCCACTCGTTGATTGACGATAATGCCGCAATTTTCCAATCCTAAAACCTTATCAGGGTTGTTGGTTAATAGTTTAACCTGCTCATAACCCATTAGTTTGAGCATTTGTGATGCTGGTTCAAATATTCTTTCATCTGCTAAAAACCCTAAACGTTCATTAGCATCAACCGTATCAAAACCCTGATCCTGAAGGTGATAGGCGCGCAATTTATTAATCAGGCCAATGCCGCGTCCTTCTTGGGCTAGATAAAGCAAGATACCGGCGCCTTGCTTGCTCATATATTTAATGGCACCGCGCATTTGATCCCCGCAGTCGCATTTTAACGATCCTAATAAATCGCCAGTAAAGCATTCTGAATGAATGCGGGTCAGTACGGGCTCGTTGCGCGCAGGATCACCAATAAGAATGGCAAAATGTTCTGTGCCGCCGTCATTGGGGCGAAACGCCACCATGGTTGCTTGTTCCGCGCCTTCTAAAGGTACTTTTGCTGATGTAATGATGTTGAGGGCCATGGCGTCATTATGAGTATGTTCCAGCACATCATTGGCCGACACCCATAAGATATTATGATCTTGGCACCAGTTTTTAATGTTAATGTTTTCAGGTAGATTTGCAACGATTGCTGCCGGTAACAACTTGGCGATTTTACAAAGCTTTATGGCGGCGCTATGGGCGTTTGTGGGCCTTTCATCGGCAACCTGAAACGGCCCCTGCATCACATTCATTAAATCATCAGCGGGATCCGCCATGGCATTGATAACGGCGCTGTCCATATGTTCTTTGATTTTTACAAGAGCGACATCACCAGAGCGCGGTGATATTTTTAATATATTGGCTCGATTGTAGGTAAGGCCCAATAAAGGAGCATCATTTGTAAGGTCTTTAATCTTTTCAAGGCTTTGATCAAGAATAAGTTCGGCTGAGGCCACTAATAGGGCTTGATTACTTTGAATAATAACCACAAAACCGCCCCTGCGAAGGTCGGACGCTGCCCGCTCCACAGAGACTAACTTTTGATTGATCACGTAATTGTTATCCATTTTGAGCCTAAGTATTCTTATTTAAATTGAATATGTTTATACGACTTATATAATAGGAAGGTAAGAATATAAACAGAGAAACACCCATGACACATACTTATAGTATTTTACTGGTTGATGATGATGATGAATTAAGGGAAAATTTAGCTCTTCAGCTATCATTTCACGAGGAATTTAAAACGAGCCAATGTCCTGATGGCAAAAGCGGTCTTGAAATTGTTAAAACCGAAGAATTTGATCTTATTATTCTTGATGTGGGGCTACCAGATATAGACGGTAGAGAGGTTTGCCGTATGATGCGTAAATCCGATGTGAACACGCCTATTATTATGCTCACAGCCAATGCTTCGGAAGCGGATACCATTCTTGGTCTTGATGCGGGGGCTAATGATTATGTGACCAAGCCCTTTAAGTTTGGTATTTTATTGGCGCGGATAAGGGCTCATTTACGTCAGCATTTAATGAGCGAGGACGCAAGTTACCCGATCGGTTATTATTTATTTAAGCCCGGGGATAAAATGTTGATCAATAATGAGACGGAAGAGAAAATTCGCCTGACCGAAAAAGAAACAGCTATTTTAAAACACTTAAAACGCGCCGATGGGGCTACAATATCTCGTGAAAAAATGCTTGATGAGGTATGGGGTTATAATTCAAACGTGACGACCCATACTTTAGAAACGCACATTTACCGGTTGCGCCAGAAAATTGAAACTGATCAAACAAAAGATAAAATCATTCTCACCCAAAGCGGTGGTTATAGTATGGCCAAATGACTAAACCGCTAGACTCTTACGCATTCCTTCTATATCTAACGCAATATGATGTTTGAGATTTGTTTTACAAGACGATATTGCATGAGCCACAGGCTGTTTAATTTAAAAAACAGCAAATGCTTTGTGCCGCATGGTCACAATGAATATGTAAAAGTCTATTTAGCCAGCACTAAAGAGGATAGCCTTGATGGTGACGCTAATATGAGCAATGGCTTTAAATCCTTAAAATCAACATGGCATAATTGGATTGATAATGCTGTGGACCATAGTATGCAGCTTAGTATTCTTGATCCGTTGCTTGATTATTTTAAAAAAAACGAACCCGAAAATCTTCCTCATATTCTTATTACGCCAGGCGATCCGACCACCGAGGTTTTAGCGGCCTGTTTTTTTTCTAAAATTAATGCATTTTTGCAAAATAAAGATTTAAACATGCAGTGTATAAAAGTGGAAATTGAAGAGACGCCAACCAACACGGTTATTTTTCAGGGAGATCCTCTGCAGGCTATTTCTACTATAAATTATCCAGGAAATACTCTTTTAAATTCTCAAGGAAACACTGTGGCTTGGTGGCAGCGCCCTGATATGACGATTAATGATTTATAAGGACCGATGATGACAGATGCCGTTCTGGTTAGTGCAGGGAATAAACGCATTGGTAAAGCCATTGCCTTAACATTAAGTCGGGCTGGTTATTATATTTATTTACATCATCATGATAGTTTAGAGGACGCCAATCAAACTTTAGGAGAGCTTGAGGGGGGTGGTGAAATTATTCAATGTGATTTGGGAAATTACCATGACGTTGAGAAAATGATTGAGCAATTATCATCCAAAGAAACCAAGCCCAAACATATTATTAATAATGCGTCATTATTTTCCCGGGACAGCGCCGTGGATTTTACTCAAAATAGTTTTGCCGATCATATGAACGTTAATTTACGGGGCCCTATGCAATTAGCGCGGGGACTTTATAATTTATTGGATGACGAAGATCGCGGCAGTGTGGTCAATATATTGGATAGTAAAATATATGCCCTTAATGACGATTTTTTTAGCTATACCCTCAGCAAATTTGGCCTTTATGGAGCAACGGAAATGATGGCGCAGGCGTTTAGTCCCAAAGTCCGTGTTAATGGCGTTGCCCCGGGCCTTACTTTAATCAGTGAAACCCAAAGCGATGAAAATTTTGAGTTGGCGAGCCATCTGAATTTTATTGGCGTTCCGCTCAATGTTGATGATATTGCAAACTCTGTGCTGCATTTGATCAAATCAACTTCCATTAATGGTGCTGTTTTGCCCATTGATGGGGGGCAGAAAATGATGAATTTTAGCAAAGACGTGGTTGATGTGGCGACGGGAATTTTAGAAAAATCTAAATAATTTAAATTTCAAGTTCTACCATAACAGGGGCGTGATCGGATGGTTTTTGCCAGCCGCGCGCTTCTTCGAGAACCTTGATAGATTTCATGTTTTCTTTTAAGGTTGGACTACACCAAATATGATCAAGGCGTCGGCCTTTATCTGCCAATTTCCAATCTTTCGCTCGGTACGACCACCAGCTATATAATCGTTCGGGTTCCGGGACAAAATGGCGCATAACATCATGCCAATTGTGCTGATCTTTTAATTTCATCAAGGTTTCACATTCAAGGGGGGTATGGCTGACGACCTTTAATAATTTTTTATGGGACCAGACATCACTTTGTAATGGCGCGATATTTAAGTCTCCTACTAAAATACATTTATCGTCCGTTGAAAGGGCGGCAGACCAATTGGTCATTTCTTCTAAAAAGTCGAGCTTATAGGCGAATTTATCATTGATTGTGGCGTCTGGTTCATCACCGCCTGCGGGGACATAAAAATTATGCAGTTTAATATTATTTTCCAACTTGATTTCAATATGTCGGGCGTCGCCTTTATCGCACCAATTTATCGGACCGATATTTGTCATGGGAATGCGGCTTAATGTGGCAACGCCGTGATGGCTTTTCTGTCCAGCGATTGCATGGTGGCAAAAACCAAGCTGATTGAAAAATTCCCGTGGGAACATATGATCTTGCACTTTGGTTTCTTGTAAACAAAGCACATGGGGTTGATATTTCTCGATCAATTTTTCTACAAGATCCAAACGGGCCCGCACGGAATTAATATTCCAGCTGATAATTCGTATTTTTGTCATTGAGTAACCTTTGAACTTTAAAAAATATTATTTGAACTTTAAAAAATATTAAGTGTATTGCCAGCAATGCCGAGCGGCCAATGACCCTTTTCATAGAGGCTGAATTTAAGAGCAAAGGGGTGGTCTTCCTCTCCGCCAACCGCAATAACGAGGGCAGCTTGATAACAGGCTTGTACGGCTTGACCCATGGCAGCGCGTAAAATTTCGTCATCATTAAATGCCCATCGAATTGAGGCTTGTTCGATCGCTGCGGTAATATGTGTTGATGCTTTACTGGTGATATTGGTTAAGGCAACTTCCAAGACATCTTCTTCAATAAATTCGAGGGCTTCAGTGATAAGAGAGGCGGTGAGTTGTTCTTCGGCTTCCCAAGCGGGACTATTCCAATCATTTGTCTCCAAACAGTGAATCGCATCAGCCCAGTCGTCGACCTGAGCGGGATAACTATCAGGAAATCCCAGAGCTTCAAGATATTGACGTGAATTCTTTACAAGTTGTGAGTTTAAATCTTCACCAATATGAGAGAACCACTTGGTGGTTTTTAACAGCGAAGCAAAGCGGCTCACTTGTAAGAGAGTAGGATAATCTTCCTCTAAATCAAAATCATCATCGTCTTGATCATTATTTTCATCAAAGTTATTGGTCATGGATATTTTTTCCTTAAAGATTACGCAAATTAATGCCATTCGCTCTGTTCTACAAGGGGCTATTTATAAATAAAAAACCCAGCCAGTAAACTGGCTGGGTTAAACTACAGTTTAATGGAGCAAGAGGGAGGGGAAAAGGAAAAAACCTCATGATCCATAAAATCACTATAGAGGGCTATCAAAGCAAGCTTTAGAAAGCTCATTACAATGATTTATATCTTATAAATAGCATTGAATAATTGTTTTTCAAGGGCGTAGGTTAAATTATTTAACAAGTTTAGTAAGTTCGACAATAGGCAAATTATGAATATAGCCCTTAGCGACGAGGCCCTCGATTGGTTTTATGAGGGCGGGGGTCTTCGAATGTGAATAATTTGTCATCAACGGGGATATTATATTGAGGATTTAACAGGGCAATCCTCGTGGTATATCCTTGGACATCTATCACTTCCCATGCTTTTAACTCCATAGTCGATTCTTCGAATATGAGAGTAATATGGCCTTGATCCTCTTGATTAGGTTGAATGACCGATACTTTTATCAGTCCAGCAAAGCGAATAATTTCGGGAATTTTAATATCTTTATCATTAAGGTTTATATGTTCATCGACAAGAATGCCTAAGGGCGTTTTATCAATGGGCCAACGGCTTACTTGTTTAACTTCATAATCAATGAATGAAAGCATATCGCCGTTGCTAACCACGAGAATGGGATTTTCTTGATCATATTCAAATCTAATCTTGCCGGGGCGGACTATATATATAGTGCCCTCATCAACATTGCCTTGGGGGCCTCTTTGAACAAAAGTCGCTTTCAGGGATTTGATATGATTTAAAGTATCCTCAATTTTTGCTATAATTTCGATCCGCTTTTGCCCTTCAATAATATTGGGCAGGGGCAGGGTTATATTTTCGTCAGAACGATCCGCAGGTGGCGGCGCTATAGGGTCTTGTGCGCCGTGTGCTTGAAATAGACAGGCCATAAAAATAAAGACTGTAAAATGGAATAATTTTTTCATAATATTAATGTTCTTTTTTTAAGGCTGATTTTTTAGTTTATTTAACACTTATATATAACGGTAATAGTATATTGAGGTATAAATTAGGCAATTAAATTTGAAATTATTACCTTTAATAATCTCCAGAAGTATCCTGAATGAGAACTTCCCGTTTCCCCACGTGATTTGCGCTGCTGACCACGCCTTCACTTTCCATTTTATCAATGATATTGGCGGCTCTGTTATAGCCTATTTGTAATTGGCGTTGAACATAACTGGTGGATGCCTTTTGGTCCCGGGCGACAATGGCAACGGCACGATCATATAACTCATCGCCTGATGGTTTGCCTCCATTAGGCGTCATTAAAGAATTTTGTAGAAATTGCGAATCAAATCCGTCTTCCGGTTCCTCAATGATATTACTAAGATAATCAGGTTTTCCTTGTTTTTTCAGAGCCTTAACAACTCGCTCTACTTCTTGATCATTAACGAATGGGCCGTGGATCCGTGTGATCCGACCCCCACCAGCCATATGCAACATATCACCCATACCAAGAAGCTGTTCCGCTCCTTGTTCACCCAAAATAGTACGACTATCAATTTTTGATGTTACCTGAAAGGCTATTCTGGTGGGGAAGTTGGCTTTAATAGTGCCGGTAATTACATCGACCGATGGCCGTTGTGTTGCCATAATTAAATGAATGCCAGCGGCACGGGCCATTTGGGCGAGACGCTGAATGAGGGCTTCAATATCTTTGCCGGCTACCAGCATCAAGTCGGCCATTTCGTCAACAATGACCACAATCATCGGCAGCGGGGTTAAATCAAGGTTTTCTTCTTCGTAAATGGGTTTGCCACTATCGGAATCAAATCCAGTTTGAACTTTACGTACAATATTTTCACCCTTGGCGCGTGCGTCGTCCAATCGTTTATTATAAGCGGATATGTTCCTGACTTGTAACTTGGCCATATTTTGATAGCGGTGCTCCATTTCGCGCACAGCCCATTTTAAAGCGACCACCGCTTTTTTAGGGTCGGTTACCACAGGCGTAAGCAAATGGGGAATGTCATCATAAACGGATAATTCCAACATTTTAGGATCAACCATGATTAAGCGACATTGGGCGGGGGTTAATTTATAAAGTAATGATAAAATCATCACATTAAGAGCAACCGATTTACCAGAACCCGTTGTCCCTGCGACCAATAAATGAGGCATGGAGGCAATATCGGCAACAATAGGGTCGCCGCCAATATTTTTTCCCATAGCCATGGGAAGTTTTGCTTTACTGTCTTCATAGACGGCTGACGATAGTATTTCCCTAAGGGCGACAATTTCACGTTTGCTATTTGGCAATTCAATACCGATGGCATTTTTGCCAGGCACGACAGCTACGCGAGCGGATATGGCGCTCATAGAGCGGGCAATATCATCCGCAAGATTTATCACGCGCGATGATTTTGTTCCCGGGGCTGGCTCTAATTCATAAAGGGTGACCACGGGTCCCGGTCGTACTTTGCTAATTTCTCCCTTGACGCCAAAATCATCAAGAACGGATTCTAACATTCTCGCATTTTGCTCTAAGGCATCATGGGAAAGGCGGTCTTGTTCGCTTAAGGGTTTAGCAATTGAAAGCAGACTTAAAGAAGGAAGAACAAATGTGCCATCACTAATACCATCGAGCATGGGTTGGCGCTCGATGGTTTCACGTTTGCTGGTTTTGGGTTCTTTTTTATCAGAATCAATGATCGGGATATTTCTTATAATCTTTTCTTGTTTGGTTGCTATGGAAGGCTCCTTACGGGGGGTGCTTCCTTTTATACGAACGTCAATTTCAGTATTTTTGTTTTTTGGTTTCTTTTTATTTTTAAGGAGAGACCCTAACAATATGATGGTTTGGACGATTTTCTTAATGACGGCAAATAAGGCTTCTTTTATGGCATTTATCATGCCGGCCCATTCTTGGCGTTCTAATCCTGAGGCATAATAAAAACAAATAGTGGTGATCGCGCCACTAACAAGGCCGATGATGGTCGGATAAAAAACAATACCTGTTAATGCAACAAAGTTTTGTACATGACTAAGCAGAATTTTGCCGAGCATACCACCAAGGCCGACGCTCTCTAGGAACCAACCTTCAAAAACAGGGATCACAGATAAGGTTAAGGCACCAAACATCACCAGAAAAGGCAGTAATAATAAATGGGTAAAAATAAAGGGCAAGCCACGCAGCGAGACTATACGCCAACCCCAAGTAAGCAAGGGCAGCACCAGAAGATAGGCACTAAGTCCCATGGTTTGAATAAGAAAATCAGCGCCGTAAGAGCCAATAAAACCAAGCCGATTGTTGGCATTTCCTTCTACGGCGTTATTCCAGCTTGGATCATTAATATCGTAACTCATTAAGGACACGACAAAGGCGACAAACAGCAAAATCAGCACACTACCCCAGCAACGGGTTAACATTTTGATGAAAAAGTCAGTGACAGAGGCTGGTAAGAGCGATTTTTTTGCTGTTTTCTTTATGGTATTACGTCTGCTTGCCAAATTCTATCATCCCTATTTTATCAAGTTCTAGCATTTTAATGATATTTTGTATTTCAAAACAGAATTATATTATCATTATAATAAAGAACAAGGCAAATATATGACTAAAATAGCTATTTATGTATGAAGAATTAGCTATAATTTTATCAATAGGTCCTTTTTAGTATTTTCCATACCCTTCTTCTGGTGTGGAACTGATTTTATGAATGGCAAGATCGGCCCCCATAAATTCGTCTTCTTGGCTAAGCCTGATGCCCATTATTTTCTTGAGTATTCCAAATATAATGAAGCCCGATAGAGCGGCAAATATAACCCCCACTAATGATCCGAAAATCTGTGCTCCAAGGGAAATACCCCCGATGCCCCAAAAAACCTCTAAACCAAATATACCTGCGGCGATGCCGCCCCAAAGTCCACACAGTCCATGTAAGGGCCAAACCCCGAGCACATCGTCAATTTTAAACCGGTTACTTGTTATTGTGAATGTTTTTACAAATATATATCCAGCAATGATACCCGTGGCCAAGGCCCCTATAGGATGCATAATATCAGAGCCCGCACAAACAGCTACCAACCCCGCTAAGGCCCCGTTATGAACAAAACCAGGATCATTTTTACCGACAATCAGAGCCGATAAAATTCCTCCAACCATGGCAAGAAGGCTGTTAACGGCCACTAAACCGCTGGCGGAGGAAGCGTCTTGGGCGCTCATGACGTTAAAGCCAAACCAACCAATACAAAGGATCCAAGAGCCAAGGGCTAAGAATGGAATATTAGAAGGAGGAATGCCGACAGTTGTTCCATCTTTGCGGTAGCGGCCCATGCGCGCGCCGAGCATAATGATAGCCCCTAAAGCGATCCAACCTCCGACAGCATGGACGACAATGGAACCGGCAAAATCATGAAACGGGTAACCAAATATATCTGTGATCATTGTTTGAAAATTTAAGCGTTGGCCCCAAACCATTCCTTCATATAAAGGATAAACAAGGCCGACTATCAGGGCCGTGGAAATGAGCTGTGGTCTAAATTTACTGCGCTCTGCAATGCCACCAGAGATAATTGCAGGGATCGCTGCAGCAAACGTCATGAGAAAGAAAAACTTAACTAAATCATAGCCATTGGCCGCAAAAGCTGAATTTTCCGAAAGGCCGCTAATATCTGCGGCACTTCCAAGAAAATTGACCCCGTAAGCAACGCTGTAACCGACAAAAAAATAAGTGACCGTGGAAATAGCAAAATCGGTGATGATTTTAACCAAAGCATTGACCTGGTTTTTTTTACGCACGCTTCCTACTTCCAAAAAAGCAAAGCCCGCGTGCATGGCAAAGACGAGAATTGCACCGATGAGTATAAAAAATACATCTGTACCTGATTTAAAATCTTCCAATATTCATTTTCCTCAAATTTAACGATTGATTTATGTTCTAACTATCAAGAAGTGTGCCAAGTTAGAAAACTAGGAAATGAGCCGTTGATAGACGAATATAATGCTATAGGTGCCTATTAATTAACCAATTGTATGATATTTTATAGCATTGACTAATAAATAGGCACAACGAATGTCGTTGCACCATTGATCAGGGGCTTCTATAATATGGCATTATATTTGAGGCCATAATGACTAAGAAATCCCAAAATTTACAAACTGATGTTTTAATCTCCGGTGCTGGAGTGGTCGGCATGACCCTTGGTTTTGCCTTAGCGCAAAATGGTATTAAAGTGGTTATTATTGATACGCTAGATATCAAGAAGTCCTTGAATGATCAATTTGATGGTCGTTCATATGCCATTTCATATGCGCCTTATAGGATGCTTAAGACCATTGGTTTATGGGATAAAATTGGTGCAGAAGCGCAGGCTATTAATGAAATTCATGTCACGGATGGTCAAAGCCCAATATTTTTACACTTTGATCAACAGGAATTGGGTGATGGACCCTTAGGGCAGATGGTCGAAGTACGCCATATTCGCGCTGGATTATATTCGGCCTTAAAAAATCATAAAAATATTGAACTATTAGCCCCGGACAGCATTATTTCCCGTGAAAATTCACAGGGCCATGTTGATGTTGAACTCAAAAGCGGCAAATCAGTAAGAGCGTCACTGGTTATTGGCGCGGAAGGCCGCAAATCAGTATTGCGTGAAGAAAACAATATAAAAGTCCGTATTTGGGATTATAATCAAACAGGCATTGTGACGACAGTTCAGCATGAAAAAGATCATCAGGGCATTGCCCACGAGAAATTCTTCCCTAGCGGCCCGTTTGCCATATTGCCCCTTAAAAATAACCGTTCTTCTATTGTTTGGTGTGAACCGCCAGAAAAAGCTCAAACCATCATGGGCCTTAATGAACGGGCCTTTAATGCAGAATTAACAAAGAAGTTTGGCACATTCTTAGGCCCTGTAAAATCATTAGGCCAGCGCTGGTCTTATCCGCTTACGATGCAGCTGGCTGATGATTATACGGCGCCGCGATTTTGCCTGATCGGTGATGCGGCGCACGGCATTCATCCAATTGCTGGGCAAGGGTTTAATCTAGGCTTGCGCGATATAGCCGCCTTAAGTGAAGTGCTTGTGGATGCCCACCGCCTTGGCGCCGATTTAGGCTCTGAATTGGTGTTGGAGCGATATGTCCATTGGCGGCGCACGGATAATAACATTTTGGCTCTTGGTATGGATGGTTTGACGCGGCTTTTTTCCAACGATAATATGCTGATCACGACCGCAAGGCGCATAGGACTTGCCGCGGTTGAAGAAATGCCCACAGTAAAAAAGTTTTTTATGAAACATGCCCGCGGTACTGTTGGAACGCTTCCCAAATTGTTAAAAGGTGAAATTCTTTGAAGGGTTTATTGTAATGATATTCTTAAATAAGCCA
>CALDNY010000113.1 GCA_937914685.1 uncultured Kordiimonadaceae bacterium | reverse complement strand
GGCGGTTTTTGCCGGCATGGAAGGCTCACGTCCGATGCTTGTTGAAATTCAGGCGCTTGTAGCAGAATCTTCTCTTGGCACCCCTAGGCGCGCCGTTGTCGGTTGGGATAGTGGTCGCCTTGCAATGATCATTGCTGTGCTTGATGCGCGTTGTGGGCTGGGTCTGGGTGCCTTTGATATCTATTTAAATGTGGCGGGTGGTCTTCGTATCAGTGAGCCTGCCGCTGACTTGGCTGTTGCGGCGGCCTTAATATCGTCACTTTCAGGCGATCCAATAGAGCCAGAAACAATTATTTTTGGCGAAATCAGTTTGTCTGGCGAAATAAGACCGGTCGGCCAAGCGGATGCGAGAATGAAGGAAGGCGCGAAGCTAGGCTTTAAGCAAGCCTTTATGCCCGCAATGATGAAACATAAGAATAAAAAACTTAAAACAATAGAACTTGACCAATTGATAAAACTTGTTGATGTTATTGCCGAAGATTTAGGCTAAAATACGAGATAAATACAAGATAAATAAAGGATAAGAAAATTAACGCCGTAGATATTATAGTGCTGCTGATCATTGGAGTGTCAATGATAATTTCCATAACTCGAGGTTTTAGCACCGAAGCGTTAAGCCTTGGCGCGTGGGTGGTGGCGATTTTTATTACCCTTCAGGGTCATCCTATTTTAATTCCTTATGTTTTGGAATTTGTTCAACCAGATTTTATGGCTAGCATAATCACCTATGCTACACTCGGCATTTTAAGTTTGATTGTCTTTAAATTTGTGGCTGTAATCATTGGCAAAACCATTAAAGAAAGTCATATTGGCGCTCTTGATCGGGGCTTGGGTGTTTTATTTGGAATAGCCCGTGGTATGCTTGTTATCAGTTTTGTTTATTTATTAACGACACCTTTTTATTCACCGGGCAATTATCCAAAAATCTTTGAAGATGCCAAATCACGACCGCTTATTGAATATGGCGCTAGTGTTCTTAATGCTCTTAATCCTTATAAAAACTCCATTGATTTTGATGAACGACGCAAAGATATGGAAGCCCTTGAACGGCTAAAAGACATGGTTCCTTCTTTTCCATCTAGTCAAAATTTAGACGATGAAGAGAGCCATTATGAAAAGGAAAATAAACAAGAGTTAGAGAAATTGATCAAAGAAAGTTCAAAAACATAAATAAAGGTTTCCAAATGTCGGAAATTTCACTATATAGACCTTAATATTTTTAGGCCTATTGACCTTATATGAGTTGGATTTATGACAGATCATAATGTTACTTCTAAGAACTGCCCCTCTCCTCTTACTACACATCCTTTTAATGATGACAAATTCCATGATGAATGCGGAGTTTTTGGTGTCTTTGATATGCCCGAAGCGTCAACCCTTACAGTATTAGGCTTGCATGCATTACAACATCGTGGTCAAGAAGCTGCTGGGATCGTTAGCAATCATAATGGGCAATTTTTTTCCCATAAATCATTAGGGCATGTGGCTGATAACTTTAATACTGAGCCCGTCATTGCTTCTTTGCCCGGAAACAGTTCGATCGGTCATGTTCGTTATTCCACATCGGGCGGTGCGGGGCTTCGTAATGTTCAGCCATTATTTGCCGATCTGGCTAGTGGTGGTTTTGCCATTGCCCATAATGGTAATTTAACCAATGCGCTAACTTTAAAAAAGCATCTGGTATCTAAAGGGGCAATTTTTCAGTCAACCTCTGATTCTGAAGTGGTTATTCATCTGATAGCGACCAGCACTTACCCCACTTTACAAGATAAATTTATTGATGCATTGCGCCGAATTGAAGGCGCATTTGCCTTTGTAGCTTTGAGTGATAAGTGTTTAATTGGCGCCCGTGATCCGCTTGGTGTTCGTCCTCTTGTTTTAGGTCAATTGTCAAATAATGCTTATATTCTAGCCTCCGAGACTTGCGCCCTTGATATCA
>CALDNY010000112.1 GCA_937914685.1 uncultured Kordiimonadaceae bacterium | reverse complement strand
CGATAAAGCCTCCAGAAGATGTTTGATATTAAAGCCATTAGTGAAAACCCTGAATATTTTGATGAAGGTTGGGCGCGGCGCGGCATTGAACCGCAATCGGCCGCTCTTCTTTCTCTTGACAGCGAACTACGCACAAAACAAACCGCACTCCAAGCCTGCCAATCACAACGTAATGACGCCTCTAAAGCCATCGGTATGGCAAAATCAAAAGGCGAAAATGCTGATGATTTGATAGAGCAAGTGGCAAAACTTAAAGGACGTATGAACTCATTAGAAGAAGATGTGCGTTGCTTAAGCGAAAATTTAAATGCCGCTCTTAGTGAAATTGATAATATTCCAAACGCCGATGTTCCTGATGGAAAAAATGAAGATGGCAATGTTGAAATTCGCAAGTGGGGTGATATTCCCACTTTTGATTTTACGGCTAAACAGCATTTCGAACTGGGCGAAGATTTAGGACAGATGGATTTTGAATTGGCGGCTAAAATGTCAGGGGCGCGCTTTGTTATCTTGCGTTCTGATCTTGCCAAACTTGAAAGGGCATTGTCCGCTTTTATGCTGGAGATGCACACAGGTGAATTTGGCTACGAAGAAGTATCTGTACCACTTTTGGTGCGTGATCAGGCCTTGTTTGGGACAAGCCAGTTACCAAAATTTGAAGAAGATCTCTTTAAAACCACAAGCGGGCATTATTTGATACCGACAGGGGAGGTTCCCCTAACAAATTTGGTGCGTGAAAGCATTATGGAGGAGGATAAACTTCCCCTTCGCTTTACAACCCTCAGCAGTTGTTATCGTTCAGAAGCGGGCTCTGCGGGTCGTGATACACGCGGAATGATCCGTCTTCATCAATTTCAAAAAGTTGAAATGGTCAGTATTACCACCCCCGAACAATCTGATGATGAACTAGAAAGAATGACCAACATTGCCGAGGAAGTTTTAAAACGGTTAAAATTACCCTACCGTGCCATGTTGCTTTGTACAGGTGATATGGGTTTTGCTGCTCGTAAAACTTATGATTTAGAAGTGTGGCTTCCAGGACAAAATATGTACCGGGAAATTTCAAGCTGCTCTAATACAGGTGATTTTCAAGCACGACGTATGAAAAGTAGATATCGGCCCAATGATGATAAAAAAACCCGTTTTGTTCATACATTGAATGGCTCTGGCCTCGCTGTGGGTCGCACCCTTGTTGCGGTGCTTGAAAACTATCAACAAGCGGATGGATCAGTTGTTATTCCTAGTGTGTTGCGCCCTTATATGGGAGGGCAAGAGCTTATAAAGGCTTGTTAACCCACAATATTTTATGAATAGCAATCTAATATCAAAAAGAAATAAACTTATCGAAAATTTAAAATCTCAAGGAATTAATGATGAAAAAGTCCTTGAGGTAATAGCGGAAATTCCCAGAGAAGATTTTATTGCCAGTTATTTAGCCCAGCAGGCTTATGAAAATGCGGCTTTACCTATCGAAAGCGGTCAAACCATTAGTCAGCCCTTCATTGTTGCTTATATGACCCAAGAACTACAGGTCACTGATAAACATAAAGTTCTTGAAGTAGGTACAGGCTCTGGATATCAAGCGGTGGTGCTCGCTAAACTTTGCAAAAGACTTTTTACCATCGAACGTCATATGCCCCTTTATAAGAAAGCAGAAGAGATTTTTAAGAAATTCCGTCTTTATAATATTACCACATTATTTGGCAACGGAATGAAAGGCTGGAAAGAACAAGCCCCTTTTGATCGGATCATGGTAACGGCGGCTGGTGTAGATATTCCTGATGAACTTTTATATCAGTTAAAAGAAGGCGGTATCATGATTATTCCTGTTGGTGGACAAGAAGAAACTCAACATATCATCCGCGCCACGCGCCACGGCGATGAATTTAAAATCAAAACATTATTACCCGTAAAGTTTGTTCCATTACTATCAGGTATTGTACACTCCTCTTAATGACTGCTATAATTTTAATATGAATAGTTTGGTTAATCAGCATTATTTATTAATAAGGAGCATTTTGGCTTTATCCATTATGCTGAGTGGTTGTTCTTCTGGTTATCAATCGGGTTATCCGTATCCCTATTCCCATGTTAATAAAAAACCACCAAAATCAACCGTGGTCAAAAAAACACTCCCACCCGATCTACGCAATAAGCCAAAAATTTCCCCGTTAATTAATGGAGCAAACACAAGGCAGGCCATTATTATTAAGGGCGATACAGTTTATGGCTTATCGCGCCGTTTTGACGTTTCAGTAAGGTCTATTATAAATTTAAATGGATTACATCCGCCTTATTTATTAAAGCCGGGCCAGAAGATTAAACTATCAAAAGGCTCGATCTATAGTGTTAAAAAAGGTGATACAGTTTACGGCGTATCAAGAAATAATGGTATTTTAATGAGCGAGCTTGCTCGCATGAACGCCCTTAAATCACCCTTTGCTTTAAAGGTTGGCCAAAAATTAAAACTACCAAGTCAATCTACAACCTCTCAAACAAACAAAGTTCTATCGCTAGTTCCTTCGAAAATTAGCGGCCAAGGCTTTATGTGGCCCTTAAAAGGAAAACTGCTTTCAAGCTATGGGCCAAAACAGGCGGGTTATCATAATGACGGGATTAATATTGCCGCCCCTCTTGGTAGTAATATTCATGCATCCGACAGTGGTGTTGTTGTCCATGCCAGTAATAAATTAAAAGGCTACGGCAATCTTATATTAATTAAACATCAAAATGGTTGGGTTACGGCTTATGCTCATGCGGGAAAAATATTAGTTAGCAAAGGCCAGCAAGTGAACCGCGGTCAGATTGTGGCAAAGGTAGGACGCACGGGCAGGGTCACCCACCCACAACTTCATTTTGAAATGCGCAAAGGCAGCCGCGCTGTCAATCCTGCACTATATTTAAAAGGATAGAGTTTTTTCAATTATAACTCTCAAGGGAAGTAGGATTTTATTGATATTTAATCAAAGCGAGTAAAAAAATTAGTACAGGCTTCATCGTATCCTATGAATAGATGCAAAACTTTTTTATAGTTTAAGTTGTATGATCTATAAGAAATTGTTTAACTATATGCTTTATGAATGGCTAAATTAAAAAATAATATGGGGAAGGTATAACCATTGAATATCTCTAAGCTACAACAATATTTTATAAAATATTTGCGCCTTATACTTAATAAATCAGGATTGAGGCGAAAGAGAACAGTGGTATTTTGTGCGCCAGCGGATTTTCATTTTCAACATTTACTGCCTATAATAAAAATGATTGAAGGCACCCCACACTTGAAATTGATCATTGTAGAACAGCCTGACTGGCAGCAAAAACCTGATATAAAAAATAGTGTTTTTATTTTGGGAAAAGACTTGGGTAAAATGAACTGGAATTTTTTCGATGTAATGATTGGCACAGATTTTTCTTCTATTCCTTGGTGGTTTACCAGTGGCACTCGCATCGCACTATTTCACGGAGCAGGTCCTAAAGTGGGGTTTTTAGAAGAATTAGCCGAAAATATATTTGATGTCGTTTTCACTCCTGGTCCGGATTTAAGAGAGCTGGAAGAAAAAATTATAGAAAACACAAAAGGTAGAAACACCAAGCTGTTGCAGATTGGATTACCTGCGTTAGATATACTTTTTCATCAAGGGCAAAAGAATGAAATACAACGCAAAAATAATAAGCCTGTCATACTTTATGCTCCTTCTTGGCATCTTGAGACCTCTTACATTGTAATAGATGAAGCTTTTATTAGAGAATTGGCGGGTCAAAACAAATATCATATTATTGTTCGACCTCATCCTAATCTTCTGATACCAGAAAAATGCGGTGGAATTGATTGGGAAAAAATATTATTTAGCTATGAAAATGAGAATTTTGAAATTCCTCTACAAGGATCAATTTATGATTATTTACATCGCTGTGAAGCTATAATAGGAGATTATAGCTCGGTTCTATATGAATATTTGGTATTTGAAAGACCAGGGTTTCTCTATGTGTCTCAAGAAGTGTTGGATAAGGTTCTTTCTTATGGTGCGTGTGAGCCAGATAGTGATGCTATTATTGAGCCTCTATGTGCCGCTTATCAAACAATTCCAGACGCTACGATGCTTTTAGAAATACTCGATAAAGGTATGCAAAAGCCTGATATTAGACAGAATGCACGTATAGAACTATTGAATAGAACATTCTATAATGCGGGAAGCGCTACGCAAGTCGCATCTCGAGAAATTATTCGATTATTGGATTTTAACAGAATTTAATTGGCAGGAAATTAAATCTCTCATTTATGAAAAGCTATGACTATTTAATTCTTCTAGGAGGTTCCTGCAGTCATTAATAACGTCATCTGAGTAGCTTAATTTGCATTTCAAATCATGGAATAAAATTAAATTAATCATTATCAGGTCAATAAAATACTGCTGATCGATATTTAATTGTGTGACTACAGGAGCTAAAAAATGGGGTTGGGTTTCATTTTTTTGATAAATATCATTGATAATATTTTTAAGGCGATCCAATTTAAAATGGCATCCTGAAATCAAAAGGGTGAACAGATCAAATCCGGGCACATTAATGATCCCATAATCTTCCCAATCAAAGACAATGATCCCATCGGGTGTTTTGCCAATATTGGTTAATCCTAGGTCACCATGTTGGGATATACTTGGTAAATCTTGTATATATTCTTGCCATTTTCTTTCAACCATTATCCTTTTATAGTGACAAGATAACTCATCAGGTAATGTTTCAATGGCAGACATTAAATTTATTATAGGCGTTTTATTCTCATGTGAATTTATCCTATCTTCACCGCTTAATAAGCGTTGCATGATATTGGCTTGATTTCCTGATAGTGAAAAAATATCCGCTAAATTTATCCGCGCAATCGCTATTCCTTCCATGATTAGGAAGGAAAAATCTTTATCACTATCAAAGCGGATAAGTTGGGGGATTATCCCACCATATAGCGCAAAATTTTCACTCAAAGCAGCGGCTTCGGCTTTGAGTGAATTAGCGTTGGTGGACCCATTGTTAGCAACTTTTACGGCAAGAGATCTTTTTTCAGGTAAAAAAAAATGAAAAATAATGCTATGTCCAAAATAAACATTCACATTTTCATCATAGTCAGAAGGTAGATATTTATTTGTCTTTAAATATTGTAAAATAGACGAAATCATTTGCGTCCCCAATAAAGGTAGGTTGGCATTAACCAAGCATCTATCCCAATCCAGACTAGTAGCCATTTTGGCCATAGAGCAATTTGTTTTGGAAAATTGTGGGT
>CALDNY010000111.1 GCA_937914685.1 uncultured Kordiimonadaceae bacterium | reverse complement strand
CACAGTAACAAAGTTATATTAGAAGTCATTGATGTATATCAAAGGGTCAATTTTTATACATCTTTAAGAAACTATATATATTTAGTTTATTTCATCTTTACGGGAAAACCGTCTCAATAGAAGGCATTATAGGTAAAAAAGGACGATCAAAGAAAATTGACAACAATAAAAAAATATTGTCATATTATTAATAAAAATCTTAAAAAATTACGAACATTCCACCACAATAAGAGCCTTTCTATCAGCGTCCTATAATATTATAAAAACCTTAAATGTTAACTATTGAATTAAAGCGCTTCTATCACAATATTCGGCGTTAATATTTGCGGCAATATTTTGGGATTATCAATTTTTGTACCTTTTTTAAAATATAAATAAAGCGGTACACCAATACGACCATACCGGCGTAAAGTTTTGGTAATATCAGGATTTTGATTTGTCCAGTCGCCAACCATAACCGTAATATCACGATCCTTAAAAGCATCATTAACCTCAGGCGTTGATAGGGCGATTTTTTCATTTAATTTACAGGTCACACACCATTCGGCTGTGAAATAAACAAAAACAGCCTGATTTTCATCAAGAAGCGCTTGCATCTTATCAGAAGAAAACTCCGTCGCACCCGTTTCCATATCATTTTTATAAACCCTATCATTTCCACTCAAAGAGCTAAGATAAAAGCCGCAATAAACCACCGCTAGCACAGAAATAATAGAGACTACCTTCCAAGAAATACTATTTTTCGATAATCCCCATAAAGCAAAACTTAATAATAATCCTGCCAAGATACTGATGGCCATAGCATCAATGCCCAATTGTTTGCCAAGGATCCAAAAAAGCCAGATGGCTGTGGCGAGCATGGGGAAGCCGAGGACCTTACGCATATTTTCCATCCACAGACCAGGACGCGGTAAAATTCGTTGAAATCCCGGAATATAACATATTAATAAATAAGGGAACGCCAGCCCCAACCCCAACATTAAAAAGATCAATAAGCCAACAAAACCACCCTCAGCAAGAGCAAAACCGAGCGCACCTGCCATGAATGGTGCCGTACAGGGAGTTGCAACAATAACCGCTAGAAATCCAGTAAAAAATGTAGCGCGGCGGCTTTTAACTAAAGAATAGCCTTGGCCCGAGATGAGCCCTTGACCGAGATTGACAATAGAACTCCCCAATTCAAAAAGACCAAATAAATTAAGGGCGATTACCACCATCAAAAGACCGAGTATAAAATTAACCAACGGCATCTGCATTTGAAAGCCCCACCCGAGCGATAAACTGGTCACGCCGATACCAACAAGACCAAAACAAAGCAATACGCCGCTCGTATAAAGCAATCCGCTTAAGCGTACTTCACTAGGCGATTTTTTAGAGAGTTCAACCACGCTTAACGCTTTTAAACTCAATATGGGAAATACACAGGGCATTAAATTTAATATAAGGCCGCCTATAAAAGCAAAAAATAATGCGCTAACTAAGCTAATAGTTGACACAGGCGACACAATATCCATTTCTTCTTCAATAAGTGCAGGAGCAATAGCAACGAGTGATTGTTGCGCCTTTATAAGATAAGCATCCTTTTGACCCTCTGAATTAATCACCAATACATATTCAAAATTATCAATATCCTGATAATCATAGGCATTTTTAAAACGGCCAATGATTTGACCATCGACAAAAGATAACTCTTGGATGTAAGTATTTTCGATCACCCCTTCGTTGCGAGGAAATAAATAGGCACTTTCTATCACTTGATATTTTTCTGAAACGTCACTGACGATGGTAATATTGTCTGCAGTTCTATGAAACTGGCTCGGCCAATTGACCGATACTGGCATATTTTTTTTAACGCCCTCAATAAGAAGTGCCACGGGCTGATTTATAATATTTTCACCCACAGCAAGATTTATACTCACCTTGGCCTCTTGGGGGACACATAATGTATCGGAACAGGTAAGCCAAAAAGCATCACCATTAATGGTCACATCTGAGGCGGTAAAACCTTGTGGAACGTCAACTTTTGCTATGACTGTTACGCTAGCGTTATAACCATATGAAACGATCTCTTGATAGGGAATAAGCTCAGGGGTTGGAAATTGTAATGGCCCAATATTAAAGCCGTCCGGTGCTTGCCACTTGACCTCGAGTTTCAAACCCGCATCACCGGGGTTTTCCCAGTAAGCATGCCACCCCTGATCAGGGATCAATTCAACAGCAATATAAAAGGACGAACCAGCCTCAATAGAAGATCGCTCACTTAACAAATCGATTTGTGATAAATCTGTACGAACAGGAGCCGCCAATGATGAAGCCAAAAAGCATCCCAATAAAATACAGCTCGCCACCAATATTTGACAAATTTTGTTATAAAACATTATTTTGACTTAGACCTTTTTATTCAATAATGGCATCTCAATATTCTCAATACCACATATGACTTAATTAATATATTATGGGACTTAATTAATATATTATGGCTATTATAACCATAATAATTAGTCACGGGAAATTAATATGAGTGAAAACACATGAATATCTTGGTCACAGGTGGTGCGGGATATATCGGCAGTCATACAGTCTTACAATTATTAGAAGCAGGCCATCATGTCACTGTCATTGATAATTTAAGTAATTCGAGCGTAGAATCCTTAAATCGCGTTAAAAATATTTCCGGCGTTAATGATTTAGAATTTATAGAAACGGATATCCGCGACGCCAAAGCTCTCGAGTTACTCTTTGCAGAGCACCCCTTTAAGGCGGTCATTCATTTTGCCGGGCTTAAATCTGTTGGTCAAAGTAACCAACAACCCCTTGAATATTATGATAATAATGTGGGTGGTAGTGCAATTCTTCTTAATGCCATGAAAGAAGCCAATGTTAAAAACTTAGTTTTCAGCTCCTCCGCCACTGTTTACGGCGATCCTAAAAGCTTACCCATTGATGAAAGCTGCCCCACAGGCGGCACCACAAATCCTTACGGCATGTCAAAATTAATGATCGAACAAATGCTCGCTGATCTCTATAAATCTGATCATAGCTGGAATATCGCCCGACTTCGTTATTTTAATCCCGTTGGCGCTCACCCCAGCGGGCAAATCGGCGAAGACCCAAAAGACATCCCCAATAATTTAATGCCTTATATTAGCCAAGTGGCCGCCGGAAAATTAAAAGAGCTTAGTGTATTTGGTAATGATTATAAAACAAAAGACGGCACCGGAGTTCGCGATTATATCCATGTGGTGGATCTGGCCCGTGGTCATTTAAGCGCCCTTGATAAGCTTAATGATAATTCTGGCCTTGTTACTTATAACCTTGGCACAGGCGAGGGCTACAGTGTCTTAGAAGCCGTAGCCGCCTTTGAGCAAGTTAACAACATTAAAATCCCTTACCGCATTGCCCCGCGCCGCGATGGCGACATTGCCGCTTGCTATGCGGACGCAACTTTGGCCAAGGTTGAGCTTAATTGGCAAGCGGAAAAAAACTTGAATGATATGGTGCGTGATGCTTGGAATTGGCAGTCAAAAAATCCTAACGGATATTAAGCCACTTTAAATTGACCACTGGGGCGATAATGAACTAAATAATTGGCCAAGACCGCTTCTACGGGGGTTGGTTTAACCCCTAAATCTTTCAAACTATTTTCCCCGTCTGCGACCACATTGTCATTTTGCATCAGCCGTATTTGATCAAGCGTCACCATAGGATTTGGCAACATTCCAAGGAAAAAAGCTTTAAAATTAGCAATCGGCAATGGAACATTAATAAGCGGCACATTTTGTTGAGTAACGTCTTTGACCATTTGCATTAATTCTCTAAAGCTATAAACCGTGGGGCCACCCAATTGATAAATTTTACCCACCGCATCATCAGTGGTTAAAATACTTTCAATGGCCTTTGCCACATCGCCCACATAAATTGGCTGAAATTTACTATCGCCGCAAATGACCGACAACATGCGGAACATTTTGGCTATGGCGGCAAATTTATTAAAAAACTTGTCATCAGGGCCAAAAACAACACTGGGGCGAATAATCGTTGCCTTGGCAAAATTTTCGATAACAGCCGCCTCGCCTTGGGCTTTTGATTTTGCATAATTTGACGCGGATTGCTCGTCTGCACCTAGCGCAGAAAGATGAATGAGCTTAGTAACGCCGGCTTTTGTCGCCGCCTTGGCAATTAATGCGGCACCTTGCACATGAATTTTATCAAAAGTTTGTGTGCCGCTTTCATATAATATACCCACAAGATTGATCACGATATCAGCCCCATAGATTGCCGCTTTAATGGATGCTTCATTTTTGAGATTTGCTTGAACAATCTGAATTTGGCCAAGATCGCCTAGGGGCTTAACATAAAGCGCATTGTTAGGACGGCGTGTCGCTACTCGAATGCGGTATCCCGCGTGTGCAAGGTGTTGTACCAATATTCTGCCAATAAACCCTGAACCACCAAAAACCGTAACAAGCTGCCCGTTCATAGACCTTCTCCCAAAGAATAAAAATTACACCTAGTTTTATACGATTCTTGGGTCTTACGTCTAGTGACTTTAACAATAATCTATAATCTTATCCAGATTACTGCATTTCTTTGTTTTTTTGTTTTTGTTTCAATTCTTTTCGATCAGCTTTTAATTTTGCCAAATTTTCTTTTACCTCTATTTTAATTTTTGTCATTTCTTCTTTGGTAGGCATATCTTTCAAAGCTTGTTCTATCTCTATCTTAATCTTCTCTTTATCAATCTCTATATTCGCTAAGGCCTCTTTAACCTCTGTTTGGATCTTCTCAATGTCTACTTCTGAGAGTGCAGTTTTTATTGCATCATCGACGGTTGCTATAATTTCTATGTCATCAATCATTGACGGCAAATCTTTTAATGCTATTTCTATATCCATTTTAATTTGCGCAACTTCTTCATCGCTCGGAAAATCTTTAAGGGCTTCTCTTACATCTTCTTTAATTTGCTCCACATTGATCTCAACTTCGGCTTCTTCAAAGGATTTTTCCACATATTTTGTGATTTGGGCAATTTCCTCTTCACTTTGAATATCCTTAAAGGCTTCTTTTACGTCCGCTTCAATTTGTTCACTATCAATATCCGTCAAAGCTTCTTTAGAAATTTCAAACTTATCAATTTCTTCTACTTCCTGTGCTAAGGCATTTGCCCCCTCGACTACAAATCGCGGCGTCACAAGGCCAAGGCTAATAATGGCTATCAGTAGAATAGTTATATTTCGGACTAGGCTTTTCAAATTAAGCGCAGCAAAGGCTGAGGCGTCCGTTAAACGCATGATCCGTTTGCCGAGTGGACTTTTAATTCTATAAGCCGCAAGGCCCAGCACTGCCTGTTCCCTGCCGATAATATTTTTTGCTCCCATTAGTAAAGATTTTGCATAAACAACCTGATCACCACAGCTTAAGGCGGCCCGATCATCACAAGCATGCTCACGCTCTTCTGATATCCGTTTTGCAATCACATGCATCAACGGATTCCACCAATAAAAAGTTAAAATCAGGCGTTCCATAAAATACAAAATATTGTCATGGCGTTTTATATGGGCGAGCTCATGAAATAATAGCGGATTTAAGAGATTTGGTTCCATTTCATTGACAAATTTAGTTGGAATTAACACCAGTGGCTTAATAATTCCGATCACCATTGGCGTTTTAATCTCATCACTGATAGAAATATCTAGATTTTTTGGCCAATTTGCGGGGACATTCTGATAAGGGGTCGCATTTATGCGAAGACGATAGGCGTTATAAGAAGCGCGCGATAATAGTATCAGACTAAAAGCCGTCCCCGCCCCCCATAATAACAATAACCAAGGCATAATATTTGTCTGTGGTGCTTGTATTATAGTGGGTGGATCTTGGAGGATGGCATTAAACGGTTGATAATTAACCGCAGTCTGGCTTGTTAAGGCCTCTATTTTTGTCACTTCATTTTGAGCTTTAAAAAAGGTTGTCGCTATACCTTCACCAGGCATAAATGTCGCAAGAGGCAATAATGCAAGGCCGAATAATGTTGCTGTCCAGCTCCATGAGCGTTCTTCAGCACTGTTGGCTTTAATGGTTTTAAAGATAACCCCAACGATCAGGAAGATGGCAACACTTTGCCAGATATTGTGCCCTGCGAGCATGCTTAAGCTATTTTCAATCATTATTTTTGTCCTTTATCATTCATTGATGCATCAATGGCCTGCTCTAAAGCTGCCAATTCGCCTTCGTCAATGTCGCTGTCTTTTAATAAATGTTGTGCTAGTGCCGAGGATGAACCGCCAAAAGCACTGCCAATTAAATGTTTCAAGGCTTGGCTACGTGCCTCGCTCCTACTTAATAACGGTCGATATATAAAGGCGCGGCCTTCTTTTCTCTGTTCAACAAAGCCTTTGTCTTTCATAATTCCCAAAAAAGTCTGAATTGTAGTATAGGCTTGCTTTTTCTCTATCGAAATGGTGTCGACAACATTTTGAACGCTCGCCTCCCCCATTTTCCATAGGACTTCCATGATACGGTTTTCAGCGTCGGTTAAAATTGTTGAAGTCGGTCTTGCCATAAAAATATTACCCTTAAATTGAATGTACTACTAATTATTTAGGAGTTTATTCCAAGAGTCAAGCCTTAATTACTAATTATTTAGGAGATAGCTAAAAACGGCTAAGTTAAAGGGGTCTAGCCGCCTTCAAATAATCGCTGTGAATATATTGACGTGGGTTATCCCCCGTAATATCCCAAAGATACCTGCTTTTGCTTTCCAGATCGCCTAAATAAAAATGGATCCCTTGATTGGGGACATCATCGTGGGTGCAAATGGCATGGATTGCATCAATTTCCATATCGACTATGGCAGGGGAGCGTACCGTAACGCGGGTGCGTTCTATAATATCTTCGCCGTCACGGTCATAAAATACATGGGTTTCTGTGCCCTTATAAAGGGCGGATATGGCGACCATGCCGTGTTCGTGGGGCGGATATAATATCCCCGGAGGAGTAGCAATATAATAAACCGTCAGCCCCTGATCCACATATAAAAGCACTTCTTCACAGTCAAACTCTGGCAGGGCATTGATAATATTTTCAGGTTGTTTAATGGCATTTTGTAAAAACACTAATATCGCTTCGAGATCGCCTTGATTTTGCAATCTTTTTACATCATTGATGATTTCTTTTAAGCTATTGCCAATGTCAAGTTTGTAGCTCATTTTCTTTTAATGCTCGTTTCCGTAATGATACTTTATCTATTTTACCAATCGGCAGCAGCGGCAATTGGCTTTCAATGAAATATTTTCTTGGCACTTTATAATTAGCCATTTGGCCGTAAGCCCATTTTTTTATTTCTTCATGCATTATGTTTGATCCCGGTTTTGGCATAATATAAGCCCAGCCGACTTGACCATAAATTTCATCATCGACCTCAATAACCGCGCAAAGGGCGATGTCATCATGAGCCTCTAGGGTTTGTTCAATTTCAAGGGGATAAACATTATAACCACCAGATACAAACATCTCGCTCATGCGGCTGGTAAATTCAATATTGCCGTCCTCACGCATAATGCCAATATCACCTGAACGGTACCAGCCATCGGCACTAAAGGCGGCTTTTGTCGCTTTTTCGTTATTAAGGTAGCCCGACATTGAATATTCGGGCCTTATTTGAATTTCACCGCTTTCTCCCGGCTTGCAAACCACATCTTCGTTGGCGATCCGCACTTCGCCCACTGGTCCTGCTTTACCAATGCTATTGGTCATCACTTCTAAATTATCCTCTTCTTGGACAACAAAAGTTACAGAGGCACTGGTTTCCGTAATGCCGTATGAGGAGCCAATAGCGCAACCCGCCTCGTAAAATATCTTAACTGCCTCATCAGGCATTTTTGCCCCTGACCATAAAAGATATTGAATATTATCGAGCATAGAAAGTGAGAATTTTGGATGGCGCAACATTAACATATGCATCGCCGGAACCGCCATCAATGCGTTGACTTTTCCCGTTGCAATAGCCTCTACATATTGATCAAGGTCAAAGCTTTCCATCAATATAGAGGTGCCGGCCCCCACCATGGTAAAGAGCGGTAAAACAATGATCCCTCCCACATGAGTAATCGGCAATGGGCACATAATACGCGGATATTGATCCATATAAAAATAATCCCATTGGATCATGGCGCGTTTTAATATGGCCCTTTGCGGTAATAACACTCCCTTGGGTGTGCCACTTGATCCTGATGTATAAATCAGCATGGTATCTATATTATTATCAATTTTTGTCTTGGCCTCTTGATAATCTATTTCATTATCTGTTTCGTGATTAATCCAGCTCTTAAAATCAACATCATAATCATTGGCCTCATCAAAACCGACAAAAAGTTCGATATTGGAAAATTCTTCGCGAATAGTATTGAGTTCAGTGCCATAATTGCGACCATCTAAATTTTCAATACCAAAAAAAACTGATACTTTAGCATCTTCCATCACATGGCGCATTTCACGTAATTGATATTTCGGATTAACACCAAGCCATAAAATACCCAAACGTGCGGCTGCAAAAAATGTAATGAAAACCTCTGTGCGCTGCGCCGATAAAACCGCAACCCGCGAGCCTTTTGTTAAGCCCATGGCCAGCATAGCTTTGGCACATTTATCAACTTCGCGTGAGAATTGACTGTATGTATGCTCAATACCGCGCGATTGAAAAACAACGCGGTCCGGATGATCCGCAACCCTTTGATCTAGAAAATCACCAAGAAGCAATGTTTCTTCGTAATCATTCATTGATGGTTCCTATTTCTTTTTAATTTGATTAATGGTATTGGCGCGGTACTGGCTTGCCTCGGCGTCCTTGGAACAAAGAATTAAATCTTCCGTATCCGCATAACCCGTCGCAGGATTTAAAGCATTTGCCGCCACATTAACGCCGCGCTTAATAAGCTGCACTGGAAGGCGCGGAAAAGCCGCTATTTCAGTTGCTAATTCTATCGCCTTGTCTATGGCCTTACCATTTTTGGTCACATAATCCGCTAGCCCCCACTCCAAACATTGATCCGCCTTATGTTGATAACAAAATATAGACATCAATTTTGCTTTAGCAGGGCCAACCAGTCTCGTTAAGCGCGGCAAGGAACCCATGCCGTAATTTAGGCCAACCTTTACTTCGGGAACATAGGCATAAGAATCTTCCGACATCACACGCCAATCACACGCCATAGCAATGGCAAGCCCGCCGACGACGACGCCGCCCTCGATGGCAACGATTGTCGGTTGGGGCATCGCTTCCCAAGCATCACAAACTTGCGCCCCTTTTGCCGCCATAATTCTCGCTTCATTAATGTCTTCTGCATTTTGTAGCGCCATTAAAAGTGAAAAATCCGCGCCGCTTGAAAAATAATTACCTTCTCCCGTTAAAATAACGGCGCGAACATCACTCATCTCTGTTAATTCTTCAGCAGCGTCCTTTAAGCCGTTCAGCACTTGGGCTGTCAGAGAATTATAATGTTCTGGTCTGTTTATACTAACAATCGCAATTTTATCATTAGCGTCTAATCTACTTACTTTAACCACTTGATCCGTCATTATTATTTCTTTCTTTTATGGCTTAGACCACAGTCATATTTTTTAATGTATCAAAGCTTTTCTTTATACTTTCGAGAGGATCATCGGGCTTATCATGTTCAACTATATAATGCTCTAAGCCTGCTTGTTCACTGAATGAAAAGAGTGCGGCAAAATCAATATCCCCGTCCCCCACCGCAACCATTGTGCCGCCTTTTTTCATATCTTTAACGTGGCAAAGTGGGAAGCGTCCGGGGAACCGTTTAAAATAATCAAGAGGCTCGCCGCCACCATTGATAATCCAAAATAAATCCATCTGCATTTTGACCAAATCACCGTCAGTCTCATTGAGTAAAATATCATAGGGTATAACCCCGTCTATCATCTGAAATTCAAAGTTGTGATTATGATAAGCAAGTTGAATATCTGCCGCTTTACAATGTTCGCCTATCTCGTTGAATAGTGCCGCCAGGGCTTTATATTGATCTAAGGTCTGGCGTTCTTGTTCCTGTAAATAAGGTATAATGATATATTTATGACCAACAATATTGGAATATTCGAGGGTCTTTTTTAACACATCGCCCTGCATCAAATTCAAATCAATATGGGCGGAGGGTGATTTAAGACCGCTTTGATCAAGGATATTTTTTATGTCTGAGGCCGACCTTTTATAATAGCCCGCAAATTCAACTTCCTGATATCCAACCTCAGCCACTTGTTGAATGGTTTGCTCAAGGTTTTTTCTCATCATACCACGAACCGTATAAAGCTGAAGGCCGATGTTATTAATTTTACCCAGTGCATTTATATTTTTAGCGGCGCCAAAGGCGTTAAACGCCCCCGCAAACCCCGTCATAGTCGCCAAGCCAAGGCCAGCGGCAGATTTAACAAAACGTCTTCTGTTCAAATTATTCATAAAATTATCCTTACTTTAAAGTATATTTGCTTTCATTTGACCAACCACATAATCCACCGCCCGCGCCGTTAAAGCCATATAGGTCAATGAGGGATTTTGACAACCAGAAGAGGCCATGGCCGAGCCGTCCGTGACAAATACATTATCCACATCATGGCATTGATTATGTTTATTAAGCACGCTTGTTTTAGGATCGCGGCCCATACGCGCTGTACCCATTTCATGGATACCGATGCCGGGATTTACATCATTGCTGTAGCCCTTAACATTAATAAGTCCCGCAGTTTTCATCATATTGACGGCGCTATTCATCATGGCTTTACGCATTTTCCAATCATTGTCCCCGTACGAACAATCAATATGGATTTGCGCCATGCCCCATTGGTCTTTTTTAGTTTTATGAAGGCTAACCCGATTATCGGCTCGCGGTAACATTTCACCAAATCCTTCAAAATCAAAGACCCACGGCCCCGGTGTTTGAAAGCTTTCTTTATAATCGGCGCCGAATCCTTTTTCGCCAATTCTTTGTTTCCAACTTTCCCTCTTGGCGTTCCCTTGGTAGCCATAACCACGCACATAGTCTTCTGTATCTTCAATTAAATTTTTAAAGCGTGGGATATATATTCCGTTTGGTTTGCGCCCCACATAATATTTATCAAGCAATCCGGGCATTTCACCGGTCGCCCCAGTTTGACATAAATGATCCATCAAATAACGTCCAAGCGCATCGCTACTATTGGCAAAACCATTTTTGAAATGTTCACTGGTTGAATTTAACATGATCTGCGTTGAGCCCAGCGTTGATGCACACAGGAAAATAACCCGGGCAAAATATTCACGTTTTTGATTGGTATTTTGATCAATGACACGAACCCCTGTTGCCTTTTTTGTTTTTGGATCATAAATAATACTATGAACAATAGCGTCAGTGATGGTGGTTAAATTGCCAGTTCTATTGGCCGCAGGAAGTGTGGCGGCCTGACTAGAAAAATAGGCTCCGAGCGAACAGCCTCGCTGACATTGATTACGCGATTGGCAAGTGCCACGTCCGAACTGGGTATGGATCGGTTGCGGGTCTGTTAAATGGGCACAACGCCCCGGGATCATCACCCGATCATCATATTTACTTTCTAATCTTTTCTTAAATTCTTCTTCTGCGCAATTAAAGCCAATCGGCGGTAGGAATTTACCGTCC
Organism: uncultured Kordiimonadaceae bacterium; assembly: GCA_937914685.1. Lineage (GTDB taxonomy): Bacteria > Pseudomonadota > Alphaproteobacteria > Sphingomonadales > Emcibacteraceae > Pseudemcibacter. The sequence goes on along the minus strand of CALDNY010000111.1, from coordinate 11,034 downwards.
GGCAATTGTGCTAACCCCTCATTGGTGCCGCTGACACCAACAAATTCCTCCACATGATCATACCAGCCTTTAAGATCGTCATACCGTACCGGCCAATCAACACCATGGCCGTCACGTTTATTAGAATTAAAATCCATTTCACTAAGCCGATAACTCTGACGGTGCCACAATAATGAACGACCACCAAGGTGATGTCCTCTGATCCAGTCAAAGTCATTGCCCTCTTCTTGGGAATATGGATGATCAATATCATCTGCAAAAAAATGCTTTGTGCTATCTTTAAAAGCATAACATTTTTTTTGTATGGGATGTCTTTGGTTGGCTAATTTACGGTCCACATCATCGCGAAATTTCAATTCCCAAGGATCTTTATCTTCACCAATATAATCAGCACCATGCTCCACATGACGCCCTCTTTCAAGAAGCAGAGTTTTAACACCTTTTTCCGTCAATTCTTTTGCCGCCCAACCGCCAGAGATTCCCGACCCAACGACGATAACTTCAAAGTCTATTTGATTATTTGTCATTATAATTCCGTATTTTTAAATCATCCAATTTTCATTTTTTTAACTGTTTCCAGCCCGAAGCGTATTGTTTCTAGCGGGTCGGTTGGCTCATCATGCTCGACAAAGAAATGCTTAAAACCTGCCTGCTCAATCCGGCTTAAGTTTCTTTCAAAATCAATATTGCCGCGTCCCACATCGGCAAACCAGCCCTTATCATCCATATCTTTTAAATGGCACATAGGGAAACGCCCCGGGTAACGATCAAATAAATCAAAGGGGTCTTGTTTTGCAAATGCCATCCAATAAAAATCCATTTCAATCTTCATTAACTGAGCATCCGTTTGTTCCAAAATAAGATCAAAAGGGATTACTCCTTCTAATTCTTTAAATTCAAAATCATGATGATGATACCCAAATTGAATGCCGGCTTCTTTACACATGACGCTGGCAACATTTAGTTTTTCAATCAAGGATTTATATTGATCCAAATGGATTCTATCTTCGGGCGGTATCCAGCCCATAACCAGATATTCTTGACCAATTAAATGCGCGTCTTCAATGAAAGTTTTAAATGTTTCCACTTCCAACTGAATAGGATCAAGATGTCTTGATACGCATTTAAGACCATTTTGATCCAAGGCCGATTTAAACTGTTTAGCGCTTGGGCCAATATTGATCAGGCCTTCAACTTCTTTATAACCGATCTGCGCTATTTGAGCTAACGTGCGGGGCATATCTTCGATCATTAAATTGCGCACCGTATAAAGCTGAACCCCGTAATTTGTAATTCTATTGGGTGCGGCAAAGGCATTTAATGGCCCATTGATGCCTGCCATGCCTGCCATTGCAAACCCTGCTGATGTTTTTAAAAAATTCCGTCTTTTCATTTTATGTCCTTTAATTATGCATTTTGATGCTTAAATTCATTATGTCGCCCAAGTACGTCCAACTTCTTCAAAAGCAACACACCCTTGATATGGGCCGGGATATTGTTCGTATCTTAAATGTTGTTCCGCGCCGATTTGAGACGAGAAATAACCGACCAAAGTCAGGCCTTTAAATTCTTCTAAGAATGTTTTTTGATCATTGGTGCTATTTTCAGCATCCAAATTTACCAATATTTTTGTCCTCTCAGCGATTGATGCTGCCATGAAATTTTTGCCAAACATTTCTTGCGTTACCAAATTAACGCGGGACAACCCATTTATAAAATTCTGTCGTTCATCTTCTGTATACCAGTCGCCAACCATCATATGGATATAGAGATCAACCTTGGCTGCCTTAGCCCCTAATGTTTGTGTGTCTGGAATAATCATTTGAGCAATCTCTGAGACTAATTCCATTTGCTGAATGGAAAGGACTTTATTGTCAACCTCTTGAGCGCCAACCCCCGATAGAACAGCGTCTATGAGTGACGCTGATAAGACACCGCCCGTCATAAGTGCGGTATATTTAAGCATTTGCCGTCTGTTTAAATCATCAATATCTTTCATAAATCATATCCTTAAAAGTTTCTTATTTTACTCATGATTTCCATCACCACCAGCAAGCTATGCTAACAATAATGTGGGTCCTTCAATTTGTTTCATTGTGGTTAGTATTTTCAAATTTTAGTCCATTTTTGATCTGACTGACTGTTTTTTACCACAGCCTCGACAAAGGCCATACCGCGTACACCTTCTTCTATACCAATGAGGTCATGGCTTTTATAATTTTCATTAAGGGCGCGGATCGCTTCCGCAAATCCTGTGTATAAATTGGCAAAAGCTTCGAGATACCCCTCTGGATGTCCCGCAGGTAAACGACATGCGCTATGAGCTTCGGCGGAAAGATATGTTTTATCAACGCCCGCCGATAAAAATTGCATAGGAGCGCCTAAGGGCTTGAATATTAAGGTAGAGGGTTGCTGCTGGTGCCATTCTAAACCGCCGCTTTCACCGTATATTTTAATGGTAAGGCCATTTTCTTCGCCCGCGCAAATTTGACTGGCGGTCAAGGCGCCACGAGCACCATTATTCATTTTAAAAATTATTGAGCCATCATCATCAAGTTTTCGCCCTTGAACAAAAATATTTAAATCCGCACAGACCTCGGTCATAACATCACCCGATATATATTCCGCCAAACTATGTCCGTGGGTACCAATATCGCCGATAGAACCGCTGATGCCAGACCGCGCGGGGTCTGTACGCCATTCGGATTGTTTATTTTTTCCTGAATTTTCTTCAAAATGGGAGAGCCAACCTTGTGGATATTCCACCAGAATTTTACGAACCTGTCCTATATCACCCGCCGTTACCATCGCCCGCGCCTGCTTGACCATGGGATACCCCAAATAAGTATGGCTCAGGCCGTATAATAACCCCGTTTCATTAACCACATCGCGTAACTTTAACGCTTCCTCTAAACTAACGGTGGCGGGCTTATCTGACATCACATGAAACCCACCCTTTAACGCGGCCACAGCGGGGCCATAATGCAGATGGTTAGGCGTTACAATCGCCACAAAATCCATCCGTTGTTCAGGGGGTAATTGAGCCTCAATTTCCATCATATGTTGATAGTTCTCATAAACCCTAGAAGGGTCAAGAAATAAGTCTTCACCTGTCTGTTTTGATTTTTGATGGTCGCTACTAAAAGCACCACAAACCAATTCTATTTGATTATCAAGCCGCGCCGCCATACGGTGTATTTCGCCAATGAAGGAGCCAGGGCCGCCCCCAACCATGCCCATTTTAATTCTTCGATTAGATTTATTTTGATTAAACGACATTGACACTCCCCGCATTTTAGGCGTTTATATTTATAAAAAATGTAACGCCTTAATATTTGATAAGCAAGACTTATAGTTAAATATGCTCTATGTTAAAATAAAATCTAAACCATCCATAAAGGTCGCTTAAAATGATCCATAAACGCTTCATCATTCCATCGGTTTTTCTCTATTTTTTGATCAGTATATTTAATTACGCCAATGCCCAAGAACAAAAATGGATATCGCTTTTCAACGGTGAAAATTTAGACGGCTGGACCATAAAAATTAGCGGTCAAAAAGTGGGTGTTAATTATAAAAATACGTTTCGTGCCAAAGACGGCATTTTGTCTGTTAATTATGATCAGTATCAAACATTTAATAATGATTTTGGTCATATTTTTTATAACCAAAAATTTTCAAATTATATTTTAAAACTTGATTACCGTATGAGGGGCGAACAAACGCCGGGCGGGCCATCATGGGGTATTCGCAATAACGGCATTATGATCCATAGTCAATCGCCGCAAAGTATGGGCCTTAATCAGTTCTTCCCCCGTTCCATTGAAGTTCAGCTTCTTAATGGCGCTCAAAATGAAGAAACGCCAAACGGTAATGTCTGTACTCCCGGTACCCACATCGTTATGGATGGTAACCTCATAAAAAAGCATTGTATCAATTCAAATTCCGTCACCAATCGGGGCGAACAATGGGTCAGTGTGGAAGTGGAAGTTAGGGGCAATAAATTAATCCGTCATAAAATCAACGGCGTTTTGGTTATGGAATATACCAATCCGCAAATTGATGCCCACGACGAAGAAACGCCCGTCAATGATCTGCCAGACCTAAGCCCTCTATCTGACGGTTATATCGCCTTACAATCCGAAAGCCATGCTTTTGATTTTCGAAATATTATGCTGTTAGACCTTGATCAATGATTAATTGACCATCCATGTTCCGCCAACGCAAATCACATTGGTAAGAGCGAGATATTCTTGAGATAATTTCTCTGTAATGCCACCTGTTGGGCAAAATTTAATATGGGGAAAGGGTCCTAAAATTGATTTTAGCATCTTTATTCCCCCTGCCGCCTCTGCGGGGAAGAATTTTAAATATTGATAGCCAATTTCAGCCAAATTCATTATTTCTGATGGGCTCATGACCCCCGGCAGGTATGGCACATCACTTTGATCTGCAACGTTTAGCAATTGTTTTGTATGACCCGGGCTTACAATAAATTTCGCGCCCGCCATGACCGCTTCTTCATACTGTTGTTGATTGAGTACCGTACCTGCCCCCACATTAAGCTCGGGCATTTGATCCGTTATTTCTTTAATGGCGAGTATGGCGCACTTGGTTCGCAGGGTAATTTCCAGACTATTATAACCCATATCCATCATTCTTTTTGCAGTTGGCAACGCCTCATCAAGGCTGTTAATCACGATCACAGGAATGACATTAGTATTTTTTAATAGATCGGCGAATTGATGGTTTTTATGTGACATTCTTTTAAACCTTTAATTATAAAAACATACCAGAATAATATCCTGCTGCCCCAAGCAATGCTGGGAATTCTTCTTCAATAAGATATGTAGGGATATTTTTAACAAAGGGCAAATCTTCGTTTCCTTCGAATTTTTCCCTAAATTTGCTACTTAACAGTAATTGTTTATTCTTGGGCAATACTCCACCTGTTAGATAAACTCCGCCTGTAGCATTAAAAACTCCCGCCATATCACTGGCAAAGCTACCGATCATTCCACAATAAACCTCGATGGTTTGAATGCTGGCTTGATCATTTTGTTCCAAGGCTTGTTGGGAAATTTCTTTGGAGCTTAATTCCAATGGCGGTTGACCATTAATTTCTGCCAACGCGCTATAAATAATACTGATAGCGGGGCCTGATAATATATTTTCCGCGCTAAGGCGCGTTACCTCTTTGCTGACAATATTATAAATTTCTTTTTCTAAATCACCGCTGGGAGAAAAACCAACATGCCCGCCTTCAGTGGCCACATTTTTCCATTTATCACCGACTGCAACCAGCGCGCCAACACCAATACCTGTGCCCGGACCAACAACAATTTTATTACGCCGTGCCACACTCTCACCGTCGCCAATTTTATAAAGTTTATTTTCATTAATAAGTGGCAAACAACAGGCATGAGCGGCAAAATCATTGATCACCCTGATCTCTTTCATTTTTAGAATTTGGGCAATATCCGACTGATTAAAGCTCCACGTGCCATTGGTCATGATCACTTCATCATCATTAACAGGTCCCGCAAATGCAATAGTGCCGCGCTCTGGGTGAATTTTCACCTTAGAAAAATAGTCGGCAATCGCATCTTCCATATAGACCCAATTTTCTGTTGGAAAAACCATAATATGCTCCAGGCGAATATGATTATTTCTTTCAATATAGGCGATAGCAAAACGAGCATTAGTACCCCCTATATCTGCTACTAGAAACGCAGCGTCCATGCTTATTAATCCTCTGTTCTTATAAATTGTTTAACCATTCAATCACTCCGTCCAATAAAGGCTAATAGGAACATTGTTTTGATGCAATATATAACTTACGGGTAATTGATCTTGTCTTTGTTTTTTAGCCGCTTCATATATCGCTAATTTTTTAGCACCATAAAAAAATAAATACACTCTTTTTGAGGTCAATAAATTATTTAATGTCATCGTCATTCGTGCCGTTTGCCCATTGGGACGGTCAATGGCATGGCATAATTGATCATTATTCGGCGCAAGCGCGTCCATTGTATCTGGTAATTGCGGAAAAAGCGATGCCACATGCCCATCTTCGCCCATTCCCAGCAACACTATGTCATAAGGCTTTGGCAAATTCTCAATATTTTGTCTGCATTGTTTTTGCCCTAATTGCGGCGTTTCGGCTGATGATTTTAAACTCATATAATGGGCATTTTTAGCTTTATTTTTCAATAATGTATTTGTTATAAATTTTTCATTACTGTCTTTATGATCCAGCTCGACCCACCTTTCATCGGTCGGCGCAAGCCATACTTTTGACCAATCAATATCCTCTTTTGACAGTGCCTCATAAAGCGGGCCTGGCGTAGTACCCGCCGATAAAAGCATTGATGCATAATCACGTTCCATAAGCGCATTAGATAGAATTTGCATAATGTCGCAGCCAAGAGCTTTTAATAATGAATTACGACTTTCAAATTTATTTTCTGTAATATTAGTCATCATTTTCTTTAATCTAATCTAGGACCCTTTGATCCCGCTTTATAGTAGCTCATGGGCATAGCTGTTTTTTCCCACACGCTGCGGATTTTATCTATCCATTTCCATGATGCCATAATTTCATCACCGCGCACAAAATAAGTTTGTTGACCTTTGATGATATCTAAAATCAACACTTCATAGGCTTTGGCAATTCTTAATTGATTTGGTGAAACTAACGGATATTTAATTTTAATTTTCAACGGCTCCCGATCTTTAAAATTAATAATAATATGGCCAAACCGCGCTGACAATCGTTTTCCCGTTGTTAGATAAAAGTCAACATCTTGCCAACGTTTATTATTGATATTAACCTTTAAGGCGACATAAGTCTCACCGTCTCCCGCTACTTTATTTTTTGAAAGCATAATGTCCTGCTGATAACTTGGCACCACTTTTCCATCGCTATATCCTTGCTCATATTGCCCTCTAATAGAATTGGTAACAATATTGCTTTCGTCTATGGGACAAAGCGCATTAATCAGATTCAATTTTGCATCGCGAATATGATCAGCGCCAAATGACTTTGGTTTTTCCATTGCAACATAACAAAGCAATTGCATAATGTGATTTTGAACCATATCACGCAATATACCCGCCCGATCAAGAAATTCTGCCCGGTCCTCTACCCCTACTGTTTCCGATATGGTAATCTCAACGCTTTTTATATGATCCTTATTCCAAATTTCTTCCATTTTTCCATCATCAAATCGAAGCTTTGGAATATTTTGCACCGCCGGTTTTCCCAAATAATGATCAATGCGGTATATTTGCTTTTCACTAAAACTTTCCGCCACAACATCATTGATTAAAATCGCCGATTGATAATCTTCACCCAGCGGCTTTTCCACCACAAGGCGGGCGTATTCAGGATTTAATTGATGGGCCTTGATTTGTTCACAGATCGGGGCAAATAAGGTCGGTGGGACGGATAGATAATAAATTATATCTCTATTTTTATCCTGAGGATCAATCGACAATTGATTAACCAATTTATGCCAGTCATCGGCGCCAGATAAATCAATATTCTGATATTTCAAAAGTCCTTTAAAGGCTTGCCAATCCGTATCATTAAAGTCATCTTTAAGAAAATAGGCTAATTTATTTTCCACCAGCTTTAAGAAATCATCATCACTGATCATGGCCCTTGAAATGCAGGTAATGCGACAGGATTTTGGCAATTTATCATCTTTATATAAATAATATAATGACGGTAATAATTTTCGCAGAGCAAGGTCCCCTGCGCCACCAAAAATAATAAGATCTAACATTTATATTTTTCTACCCGAACTTTTATTTTATTGACTACCACCATGTCACATATATTGCGCTAATAACAATAAAAACAGCCACAGCAACCAGATTATAACTAGGCGATGTCTTAAAGTCGGCTCTTTCCATTGACGAAATATGCTCGCTTTTTTCATTGACCAATAATGAGGTTGCTACGGCCAAAAATAAACAAATCACAAAAATATAATTCATTCTGTCAAGAAACGGCAATGTGGGCCATAAAAATTTAAGCAATATTGATGATAAAAATGATCCAATAGCCGCCGCAAGGGCACCCGCAGATGTCGTTCTGCTCCAAAACATACCAAGAATAAAGATGATAACGATACCCGGGGTAAAAAAGCCCGTGAATTCTTGGATAAACTGAAAAGCCTGATCAAAATTACCAAGCAGAGGTTTTGCACAAATCATAGCGATAATCAGCGATGCAAAACTAACGGTTCGCCCGACCTTGACATAATGGTGCTGAGTTTTGTTGGGTTTATAATAGCTATAAATATCCATAGTGAAAATGGTAGAAATACTATTGGTCATCGACCCTAGCGAAGACACAATCGCCGCCACCAGAGCTGCAAAAACAAGTCCCATCATCCCCACTGGCATTAATTTCATCAATTGAGGATAGGCTTGATCAGGGGCGTTCAAGTCTGGAAACAGAACTACAGCTGCAATCCCGGGCAGCACAACAATGATTGGTGTAATTAGTTTTAAGATGGCCGCAAAAGCAATACCCTTTTGCGCTTCCTCAATTGATTTTGCCGCCAACGCCCGTTGAATGATATATTGGTTAAATCCCCAGTAAGCAAAATGAAGCCCCCAAACAGCCCCTATCAACGCCGATATGCCTGGTAGATGTTTATAATAGGGATTATCCGCCGATAAGATCATATCAAATTTTTCTGGTGCGGCTTTGCTGAGGGCGATAAAGCCGTCTATGACACCATTACCGTCACTAATCATATTCAATGTTATATAACATAGATAAAACCCACCAATGATTAATAGAACCACCTGAATGATATCTGTAAAGGCCACCGCCTTTAGGCCACCGTAGAGTGAATATGCCATGGCAAAGCTTCCTAGAAACACCATACCATAAACAATATCAACATCGGCAACCGTATTAATAGCCAGCGCTCCCAGCCATAATACGGAGGTTAAATTGACAAAGATATAAACACCGATCCAAAATACGGCCATCACTAGGCGAACATTATGATCATACCTTTTTTCAAGATATTGCGGCATGGTATAAATACCGTGTTTTAGAAATATAGGCAGGAAATATTTTCCGACGATCATCAAAGTAATTGCCGCCAACCATTCATATGATGCAATACCCAACCCAATCGCATAGCCAGACCCAGACATGCCAATAATTTGTTCCGCTGAAATATTAGCCGCAATCAATGACGCGCCGATCGCCCACCATGTTAGGCTATTGCCTGCCAGAAAATAATCTTTGGTATTCTTTTCGTGACCTACTTTTTCCCTTGAGACATAACTAGCAACTATAATGAGGCCAACCACATAAGTGATGAATATACCAATATCAATATTTGATAAACTCATAATATTTTCCCATATTTTTATTTTCTAAAGATTAAGCACTAACATTTACTCCGCTTGAGTCAACGATAAGGCACATTATGTTATTTGCAAAATAAATTTAAAATTCTAAAAAATTAACGACTTAGAAAAGTTTTCAGGGGATAATTTCATAAACAGAAAACCTAGAGATGAAAATTATGACCGATGAGCAAATGAAATACATCCTTTCCGTAGAAGATACAAAATTCTTCTCCGCCACCATCAAAAAAAGTATTGAAAAGTCATTGGACAATATCACTGTCATGACGGCGGCTTCAATGAAAGAGGCTAAAAAAATCCTAGATTCTGGTAAATATTATTTTGAAATAGCCCTCTTGGATATGAATTTACCCGATGCACCAAATGGCGAGATTGTTGATCTTGTTATGAAGCATAAAGTTCCTATTTTCGTTTTTTCCTCAATGATGGAAGATAAATTACATAAACAAGTTTTTTCAAAAGCCGTTGTCGATTATGTGTTAAAAAACAACACATCAAGCATCAGTTCCCTTGTTAAAATGATCAAAAGATATCTAAAGAATGCCACAACAAAGATTCTTTATGTAGACGATTCTAAAACGGCTCAACGCTTTATATCTAATTTGTTAAAGCGCTATAATTTTGATGTATTAACAGCGACAAGCGGCCCTGAAGCATTGGATGTTTTAAAAGAAAATCCTGATTTAAGTCTGGTGTTAACGGATTTTATCATGCCTAAAATGGACGGCGTAGAGCTTACTAAAGAAATTCGCAAAACTTATCCTGATTGGAATATTGCAATCATTGGTCTCTCTTCGGACGGGAATGATAATTTATCATCGCGCTTTTTAAAATCCGGCGGCAATGATTTCATCAATAAAAATTTTCACAGAGAAGAGTTTTTCTGCCGCATTCATCAAAATATAAACCTTGTAGAACAAATCAACCAGCTTCACTCGCTGGCTGCTAATGATTTTCTAACGGGACTACCCAACAAGAGAACTTTCTTTACCATGGGCGAAACCCTACAGGAAAACGCTGTCCATCAGGCTATGTCAACGATCGTTGCTGTAATGGAAATTGATAATTTTAAAGATATCAATGATGCATGGGGTCATAAAATAGCGGATAACGTTTTAAAAACTATTGCCACTGCTCTTGCAAAAAAATGTCGTTCTTCTGATCTTATAGCCCGTATGGTTGGTGAAAAATTTGCCTTCATTGGTATTGATGTCAATGTAAAGCATGCCTTTGAAATATTAAATGATTTTCGCAAAACCGTTGAAAACCTTAAGATACAAGAAGGCGGCAAAAAGATTAAAGTGACTATGAGCGCAGGCTTCGCCAATCTTGATTTTTCACATAATTTTGGTGAAAATCTTGATAATATGGTCAAATATGCTGAGGAGGCTCTTGATATTGCCAAGGAAAATGGGCAAAATAAAGTTGAACAATATAATTGCTAAATCGCCGCTAAATTCCTCTGCTGATTAGACGCCAACAACCTGCGGTCTTAAGCAATAAAATATATAAAAAAGGGTAATTATGGAGTGTTTTGTAACAGATAAGCATAATATGATTATGACTATGACGATAAGTGAAAAACTAAAAATAATAGAACCTAATACATATGAGGAATGTTTTCCGTTTGAA
>CALDNY010000110.1 GCA_937914685.1 uncultured Kordiimonadaceae bacterium | reverse complement strand
AGGTCGGAACAATGGTATTAATGGCTGTAAGATATGGATAATTCCACGGCGCTATTACCAATATAACCCCTAAAGGCTCTTTGGCGATATAGCGTTCAAATTGATCTGATTGTTCTATATAGGTAGGGGCAAGTTGTTCTTTAGCGATAGATGCCATGTATGAAGCGCGTTCTTTTACGCCACCTATTTCGCCACCGTAACGAACTGGCCGACCCATAAGATGGGCAAGCTCTATAACAATATCGTCGTTGGCTTCTTCTAATTTGGTGATGGCGTTCTCTACAATGGCGATGCGCTTGTCTAAATCATATTTTGCCCATTTTTTTTGCGCGGAGCGCGCCGCTTTTACAATGCTTTGAATTTGGGCCTTTGACTGAATATCTCTTGTGGCAAAAACAGAACCGTCTATTGGCGAAATGCAGGTTAATTGTGACATTTATCGTCTTTCTTTCACTTATTAATTGATGGATATATTAGCCGCGTTCAAAGCCGCGTTCAATTTCCCAATCGGTAACCTTACGGTCATATTCTGATTGTTCGTGTCGGGCGGAGTGGACATAATGGTCGATAACATCATCGCCCATGGCCGAGCGTAACATTTTTGATTGATCTAATAATTCTGTGGCTTGGCGCAAACTAGTTGGAATTTCTTCTATATCACTATTTTCTTCGTATGCATCGCCGATAAATTCTGGATTTAGGGGCAGTTTATCTTCGATCCCTTTAATGCCAGCGGCGAGCAGGGCGGCGAATGATAAATGGGGGTTTAAATCACCACCACCAACGCGACATTCCATGCGAATGGCTTTGCTATCTGCGCCGCAAAGACGATATCCTGCCGTACGATTATCTAGGCTCCAAATGGCTTTTGTAGGGGCAAATGTACCGGGGCAAAATCTTTTATAACTATTAATATTAGGGGCGAGGAAATAAGTAAACTCGGCGGCATATTTCAAAAGTCCTGCCACATAATTCTCCATTAATTCTGACATACCATATTTACCATTTTTATCGAAGAATAATGGCTTATTGTCCAAACTCCATAGGGATTGGTGGACATGGGAAGAATTGCCCGCCGCCACATCATTCCATTTGGCCATAAAAGTAACTGATTTACCTTTTGACCAGGCGATTTCTTTACAGGCATTTTTAATGATCACATGATTATCCGCTGAAATGAGCGCGTGATCATATTTAACATTAATCTCTTCTTGACCCGCCGATGCTTCGCCTTTTGAACATTCAACGGTGATGCCGGCTCCAAAAAGCCCATTGCGAATAGCGCGCATAACATCTTCTTCTTTTGAGGTTTGGAAAATATGATAATCTTCATTATAGGTGCTGGCCGTATTTATATGACGGTAGCCTTTTTGATGGGCTTGCTCGTAACTATCATTGAAGAGGAAAAATTCTAATTCTGACGCCATCATCGGCTTTATTGACATGGCTTCAAGGCGGCTAATTTGTTTTTGCAATATAGCGCGCGGCGAATGGGAGATAGGGGCGTGAGCTTTAGGATCAAGCATATCGCATATAACTATAGCGGTTCCCTCTAACCACGGGGTTAGGCGTAAAGTGCTTAAATCTGGCTTCATGATGTAATCGCCGTAACCCGCACTCCAACTAGTGGACTTATAGCCCTTTACGGTTTCCATTTCCATATCAGTTGCCAGTAAATAATTACAGCTATGGGTTTCGTCTATGGCACTGTCTAAGAAAAAATGAGCGTGAAATCGTTTGCCCATCAATCGGCCTTGCATATCTATTTGGCAAACCAATATAGTATCAATGTCGCCGCTTGCGACTAATTTTTTTAAGTGATCAAGGCTTAGGGTATTTGACATAATCAGAACTTCCAGTTTTTAAATATTGATAAGGTTTATCAGTATTTTTTATATCTTTATATTTGAAGCATTATTGTCTGTTTTACAATCTGAAAATTGATAAAAATAAAAATTTTATAAAATATGAGAACAACTCTTTGATTTTAGATCAATCTATCTATACTGCAAATTACAAAATAAAATCACATAGCTTTGTGAAAATATAAAAATTAGGGGCAGATCATGGAAGAACAAAATAACAATTCGCACACTGATGGATCGGTGGAGGACGGCTATTTTTCTGAACGCCAATTGCGTCAAGGGGCGGCGGGATGGATACTACTGGCAGGGCTTGGCGTTGCCTATGTTATCTCTGGCGATTTTGCCGGTTGGAATTTTGGCCTAGCCGAAGGCGGTTGGGGCGGCCTAGCCATTGCCACATTATTAATGGCGGTGATGTATACGACGATGATTTTTTCTTTAGCGGAACTTTCTTCAACGATTCCTTCCGCTGGTGGTGGCTACGGATTTGCCCGTCGCGCCTTTGGCCCGCTCGGTGGTTTTTTAACGGGTACGGCTATCTTATTAGAATATGCAGTAGCCCCCGCGGCAATCGCCACCTTCATAGGGGCTTATCTTGATAGCCTGATTGGTATTTCTGGCTGGACAGTCTCATTGGCATTCTATGTGGTTTTTATCGGTATCCATATATACGGCGTGGGAGAGGCATTGAAACTGATGTTTGTCGTGACCATAATTGCCCTTATTGCTTTGGTGGTTTTCATCATTGCCATGGTTCCTCATTTTGCGGTGGCTAATCTTTTTGATATCCCCATATCAGGCGGTATCGGGGCTAGTAAATTTTTACCCTTCGGCTTAATCGGTATCTGGGCGGCCATTCCATACGGTATGTGGTTTTTTCTCGCCGTTGAAGGATTACCCCTTGCTGCGGAGGAAGTGGCAGACCCCGCGCGTAATATGCCAAAAGGCATGATTGCGGCGATTATCATTCTTTTACTTTTAGCGGCCTTGATGCTGGTCCTAGGACCGGGCGGCGGCGGTGCGGCAAACCTTGCACAAGCAGGTGATCCTTTGATTGCGGCAATGCGGTCCACTACGGCTTACGGCGGGCCTACTCTGACGGGTAAGTTTATTAATATTGTCGGATTGGCTGGATTAATTGCCAGCTTCTTTTCCATAATATATGGCTATTCTCGTCAAGTATTTGCTTTATCACGGGCCGGTTATATTCCTCGGGTACTCTCTTTAACGTCAAAATATAAAACGCCGCACTTGGCGCTGATCATACCGGGGACAATAGGCTTTATACTGTCCTTAGTGATTGATGGTAATATGTTGATATTAATTGCGGTATTTGGTGCTTCCATATCCTATATTTTAATGATGGCCTCTCATATTAAACTTAGAATAAGTGAACCTGAGATGGTGCGGCCTTACCGTACGCCGGGCGGTATCATCACCTCTAGCGTGGCTTTATTTCTCGCTATTATCGCTTTGATTGCGGGTTATTTAGTTGAACCAAACGTGATTATTTATGCGGCAATATTTTACTTTTTGATGCTGGCATATTTTCTCCTTTATAGTCGTCATCACCTTGTCGCTAAAGCCCCAGAAGAGGAATTCGCGGCCATACAAGAGGCTGAGGCAAGCCTAGATAATTAACGTCTGAAAAAATATCACAACAGTTTAAAGCGACCTTTTGCGCCATAAATAATAAACCGCAGGCACAACAAGTAAAGTCAATAGAACCGCACTGACCATGCCGCCGACCATCGGTGCGGCAATGCGGCTCATCACTTGTGAGCCTGTACCTGTTCCGTATAATATGGGGAGCAGTCCTACTATAATAGCCGCCGCCGTCATCATAACAGGACGAACCCGCATTCCTGCGCCGTGCAATATGGTCTCTAATAGCATTTCTGGGTCAATCTTCAGTTTTGTTTTACTGCAGTCCTCGACCAACTGATGATAGGCAAGGTTAAGATAAACCAGCATGATAACGCCAATTTCCACCGTAACACCGGCAAGGGCAATGAAACCGACCCCGACGGCGACAGAGAAATTAAATCCTTGAAGATACATAAGCCAGATACTACCAACCATGGCCAACGGTAAAGTGCCCATAATAATGGCGACTTCAATGAAATTGCGAAAATTCATATAAAGCAAGATAATGATGATCAGCAGTGTCATGGGCACCACATAGCTGAGTTTTTCCTTGGCGCGCTGCATATATTCATATTGACCTGACCAGTTGATGGAATATCCCACGGGCAGGTTGAGTTTTTCGTCAACTATTTTTTGGGCATTTTCCACATATGTCCCTACATCGACCCCTTCAATATCAATGAAGGACCAGCCGTTAAGTCGGGCATTTTCGCTTTTAATACCGGGCGGGCCGTCTTCGATTAATATTTTCGCCACATCGCTTAATGATATGCGTTGACCGCTCGGGGTGACGATCGGCAATAATGAAAGCTGTTCGGGACTATCGCGATAATCTTGAGGATATCTTATATTTACTGGATATCTCTCTAAGCCTTCGACAGTTTGAGTGACATTCATTCCTCCAATGGCGGTGGCGACAACTTGTTGTACGTCTGCTATATTAAGACCGTAGCGTGCGGCTTTTTCGCGCATGATATCAACTTTAATATAACGACCACCCGCAACACGTTCTGAATAAACCGATGCGGTTCCAGGCACATCTTTAAGAATGTCCTCTAATTGTTGACCGATCTGTTGGATTTGCACTAATTCAGGGCCGGCAATTTTAATACCAACCGGAGTTTTGATCCCCGTTGCTAACATATCAATGCGTGTTTTTATGGGCATCACCCAAGCATTGGTGAGGCCGGGAAATTTAACCAAAGCATCTAATTCTTTTTTAAGGCTTTCTGTGGTGACCCCCTCTCGCCATTGGTCACGCGGTTTTAACTGAATGAAAGTTTCTATCATCGTAAGCGGGGCGGGGTCGGTTGCAGTTTCAGCGCGACCGACTTTACCAAAAACCGTTAAAACTTCTGGTACCGTATAGATTAATTTATCTGTCTGCTGTAAAAGCTCGCGCGCTTTGCCAATGGATATACCAGGATAGGTGGTCGGCATATACATTAAATCACCCTCATCAAGAGGGGGAATGAATTCACTGCCAATTTTATCCAACGGCCAAAAGCCAATAACCAAAACAACCAAGGCCCCTAATAGGGTAAGCTTGGGAAAATGTAAAACTTTCTTCAGCACTGGCATATAAATTGACGTTAGCCAACGATTGATTGGGTTTTTATGCTCGGGCAATATTTTACCGCGAATGAAATAACCCATAAGAACCGGCACCAATGTGATGGCTAGTGCCGCAGAAGCGGCCATGGCGTAGGTTTTGGTAAAAGCAAGCGGAGAGAACATTCTGCCTTCTTGTGCTTCCAAGGTAAAGACAGGAAGAAAGCTAACCGTAATGATCAGCAAGCTAAAGAAGAGCGCGGGGCCAACCTCGCCCGCTGATTTAGCGACAATTTGCCAACGATTTTCATTATTCAGAGGCGTTCGTTCCATATGCTTATGCATATTTTCAATCATCACGATCGCCCCGTCAATCATGGCACCAATGGCAATAGCAATCCCTCCTAAAGACATAATATTGGCATTAAGCCCTTGTAAATGCATAATTACAAAGGCGGTGAGAATACCAACAGGTAAGCTGATAATAGCCACCAACGAAGAACGAATATGAAATAAAAATATCATACAAACTAACGCGACAACGGCGAATTCTTCTAATAATTTTTTCCATAAATTATCAATAGCACGTTCAATTAAAGCACTCCGATCATAAACGGTGATCACTTCAACACCTTGGGGAAGGCTTTTTTTCAATTGTTCTAATTTAGCTTTAACCCCATTAATGACATGCTGGGCATTTTCACCGTAGCGCATAATGATAATGCCGCCAACGGTTTCGCCTTGGCCATTAAGTTCAGCAACACCGCGGCGCATTTGAGGGCCAACATCAATTTCGGCGATGTCTTTTAATAATAAAGGTGTGCCATTTTGATTAACACCAAGGGGTATATTGGCCAAGTCTTCTTGACTTTGAATATAACCAGTGGCGCGCACCATATATTCCGCTTCAGCCATTTCAACCACGGAAGCGCCAATTTCCTGATTGCCGCGCTGAATCGCCATTTGAATATGGGAAAGGGGGATGTCAAATGCCCTTAATTTATCAGGGTCGACTTTTACTTGATATTGCTTAACCATGCCGCCTATGGCACTCACTTCTGAAACGCCTGCGACCGTTTGTAATTCAAACTTTAAGAACCAATCTTGAATAGAGCGTAATTGGCTTATGTCATGCTTTCCTGTTTTATCAACCAAAGCATAAAGATAAACCCAACCAACCCCTGTGGCATCTGGCCCTAATTGTGGGCGGGCCGAGGCGGGCAGAGAGGGGGCAACTTGGCTTAGATATTCTAAAACCCGACTGCGAGCCCAATAAATATCTGTTTTTTCATCAAAGATAATATAAACATAGCTATCACCAAAGAAAGAATAACCGCGCACGGTAACGGCGCCCGGAACGGATAACATGGCCGTTGTTAGGGGATATGTTATCTGGTCTTCGACCACTTGTGGCGCTTGGCCGGGGTAGCTGGTTTTAATGATCACTTGAACATCCGATAAATCGGGCAAGGCATCAACAGGGGTGTTTTTTAAAGAATATAAACCAGCACCAACCAACATAAAGGTCGCTAATAAAACAAAAAAACGATTACTTACTGACCAAATAATAATGGATTTAATCATGATCTAACTCCTATTCCGCCGCATGGTTCATACGTTTAAAGTCCGAGGTTTTACTGGATTCAGAATCTAGTAAAAACTGCGCCGATACCACAACTTTTTCGCCGGCATTTAAACCTGATAAAATTTCAGAATATTGCTCATTAACGCGGCCTATTTCAACTTTAATGGATTTAAACTGGCCTTGGTCGAGGGCGAGTACCACACGGTCACTGCTTCCTGTACGAATAACGGCTTCTTTTGGTACGATCAAACTTTCAGTTTCATTGATGGTGTCAATAATTACTTGGGCAAACATATTGGGTTTAAGATCACCATTTTCATTATCAAAACGAAGCCTTACTTTCATGGTGCGGGTTTTAGCGTCTAAGGTTGGATTAACATAATCAATTTTGCCGTGCCAGACTTCGCCGGGAAGATAGTCAATGGTCATGGTCACAGGTAATCCCGCCTTAACGTTGGCTGATTGTCGTTCGAATATTTCAGCCTCAACCCATATTTTATCAAGAGTGCCAATGGACATCATGGTGGTTCCGGGCTTTACAAAAAATCCTTGACGAATATTCAAATTATCAACCACCCCTGTTTTGGGTGCATAGAAAGTAATGGTTTGTTTTACTTGTTTGTCTTTTTTTAATTGGCTGATGGCGCGTGCGGGAAGTTGTAGAGCTTGCAAGCGGTCTTCTGATGCTTTGATGAGTTGGCTATTATTTCGGCTAAGGGCTAGCACTAGTTCTTCTTGGGCATTGACCAAAGTTGGTGAATAAATATCATACAAGGGTTCGCCTTCTTGGACAGGGTCGCCCGTTGCTTTTATATGAAGTTTTTCGATCCATCCTTCAACACGCGGGTGAATATGAACCAATTGATCTTCGTCATATCCCACATAGCCCACGGTCTTGATCAATGAATCTAATATTTTATATTGGGCTGTTGCGGTGCGAACACCTAAATTATTTATGACATCGGCGGAAATTTGTATGGTGCCACGACCTGCTCCCTCTTGCTTATAAAAAGGAATTAAATCCATGCCCATGGGTGATTTTCCCGGTTTGTCACTCTTATAATTTGGGTCCATAGGAGCAACCCAATAAAGAGGTTCTTTTTGTTCACTATTAGCACTTTGCGCTAAATTAGAGACTGGCTCTAACCAAAAAGAATAGACAAATATTGTCATCAAAGAGCCTAATATTAGCCCTGCAATAACCAGTGTTATTTTATTTTTATTCATCTTATTTCTCCTGAGCGTTCTTGGTTATGCTTTGTGCTTTCGCTAAAATAATAATTTAGCTGAAGGATGGCTTTTTGTTTATCCACATTGATGTTTAAAGCGTCAATTTGTGCATTAAGTTGGGCAATTCTCGCCCGTACCACTTCGGCAAAATCACCGTCATCATTGGTATAGGCGGTAAGGGACGCTTCGGCTTGCTCGCTCATTTGCGGTAATAATTGAGTTTCAAAAAGTTTTTGGCGTTGTTCTAATCGAAATAATTGCGCCCTCGAGGTTTCAAAGCCTGCTTTTAATTTTCGTAATGTTTGCCATTTTTGCGTTCTTATGGCTTCACGTTTGGAGACGGCGGATTGATATTCTTTATCCTGACGATTTGCGGTAAAGAGCGGCACACTTAAGGACACACCCACCGTTAAGGCATCGGCGCGGCTATGGCCAAATGGATCATTATTTCGCCGTCCGTAACTGGCGCTCATGCCCCAAGCCGGTTTATATTTTTGCTTGGCTAAATCGACCCCTGCTACGCTCGCTTTAATTTTTTGCACCAATGCAGTCATCATCGGATGGTTTGAAAAATGTTCGTATAATTCTTCATCATTAATGTGAATATCAGGGTTCAGGTAACGGGGATATGCGATCATTATGTTTGGTAATTGATCGGCAATGGTGAAATTTAAATCACTATTTTCAACATTGAGCCATTCGGAAAGTTTCTCAAATGACATTTCTCGGCTTTGATTAAGCATGGTGACCCGATCATTCAATCGGGTTAATTCAAGTTGGGCACGGATGATATCTTGCTGTCTTGTTTTGCCCATGGCTGAGGCATAGCTCGACATGGCGATCTCGGTTAATTGTTCAAAAAGTGATCTGTTTTTTTCTATTAATGCAATAGTGGTTTGCGCTTGATAGACTTCTAGCCAAAGCTGCCCCACGCTAACGCTTACAATAGCGTTTCTATTTTCCCTAAGATAAGGAAATTCATCCGCCTCTAATTGAAGGCGGCGTTTTTTGATGTTCAAGCTATCACCGGGAGGAAACATTTGTGAAAGGCCGACTTTAATTTGGGTCATACTTTCTTGATTAAAGGAAAAACTGTCGGTGGGAAGATTAGCAAATCCAATGGAAACTTGTGGATCTGCCAGCGACCCTGCGGCAACGCTTGATGATATTGTTGCTGCCTGCATATATTTATTGCCTTCGATCCAAGGGTCATTTTCTTGAGCCCTTTTTATGGCATTCTCTATAAAAAGTGTCTCTTGCGCCCAGCTTTGGCTTTGCAAGATTAACAGGCTAAAGGCCATTAGCGGCCAAATGAAATTCGCTTTAATCATAATGATTACTCCTCATGGATTGAACCAGAGCGTTTTAAAGGGTGATTTAAAATACTAAAATTTAGACGGACTTATCCTATGTTATAGGATAATCGGTGGCCGAAATAACGAGGAAAGGGAGTTGCCAAATCTATTGGCGGGAGAAGAAATAGCTATATGTTCAAATGTGGCAAGTCTGCTCTCAAAAGAGGGCGCTTCATTGAGTATCAAAACCATTGAAAGAGCACAATCCATGTCGCAGTTTGCCTCATCATTACAACAATCCATGGTACCTTGGCTCATATGCATACTGGTCATACCCATATCACAAGAATTAAAATCATCAGCGGTTATGGCTTGTCCGGTTAGGACAAACAACATAAGCAGTGCTGTGAATATCTTGTTTTTTATGGGCATTAAAAGAACCATTTCTTGTTTCATTGTTTATGACAAATAAATCTACATATTTCAATCTATTATATTTTAGTTATTCTTAGCCTTAAGGCATTACTGACCACCGATAGCGAAGATAAGCTCATGGCGCCTGCCGCGATGATTGGTGAAAGTAATATCCCAAAAAACGGATAGAGTGCCCCTGCCGCGATGGGGACGCCTATGCCATTATAAATAAAGGCGAGGAAAAGATTTTGTTTAATGTTTTTCATGGTGGCGTGGGATAATTTTCGCGCTCTGACAATGGCACTAAGCTCGCCAAGAACAAGGGTAATCCCAGCACTTTCCATAGCAACATCGGCCCCTGTTCCCATGGCAATACCGACATCGGCTTGGGCCAAGGCAGGGGCGTCATTAACCCCGTCGCCAGCCATGGCGACCATGGCGCCAGTGCTTTGAAGTTCTTTAATGATCTGGACTTTTCCAGCCGGCAAGACGCTGGCTCTAACATCATCAATACCCAAGGCAGTAGCCACCGCCTGTGCTGTTCTTTCTTCATCACCAGTGACCATGACAATATGAAGTCCTTCTTTTCGCAAATCGTCCAAAGCTTTTTTAGTGGTGGGTTTTATGGGATCAGCAACGCCAATAAGGCCGGCTAATCTGCCATCAATGCCAATCATCATCACGGTTTTGCCTTGGCTTCTTAAATTTTGAGCTTGTTCTGTGACACTATTATCATCAATTTTTAAAAGAGCCATCATCTTACTATTACCAAGGGCGACAATTTGACCATCAACCTTGGCACTGACACCCATTCCGGTTTCGGCTTTAAAATTTACCGACTTTAAAAGCGTGATATTTTTTTGTTTAGCACCCTCGACAATTGCCGTTGCTAAGGGATGCTCGCTTTTATTTTCTAAACTGGCGGCGGCTGTTAAAATGTCTGTTTTTGAAAAATCATCA
>CALDNY010000109.1 GCA_937914685.1 uncultured Kordiimonadaceae bacterium | reverse complement strand
AACCAGCCGTCAACCACGCCGGGAACGGACACGGAAAGTGCACCAAATAAAGGAATTTGTGTAGCACCCTCGCCAACGCGTGCTTTTAATTGATCAAGACTTTGGCCCATCGGCGATCTCCCCGAGCCATTTAATCCGTGTAATTTTTTGCTTTTAGGATCCCAAATGATGGCAAATAAATCACCGCCGATACCATTTCCTGTTGGCTCCATCAGCCCAATCGCCGCATTTGCCGCGATTGCCGCATCGACCGCATTACCGCCAGCCTTTAAAACATCAATAGCAATCTGACTGGCGAGAGGATGACTGGTTGCAACCATGGCCTCTGTACCAAGAACCGCACTTCGTGTTGCCCACGGACTGCCAGAAATTCGGTCGCCGCCGCCTTTGTTACGCGGGGCGTTATTTTCCTGAGCCTGACTAACAAAGCCAGAACCCAAGGCCAAAATAATGATTAAAATAGAGGAGCGCAGAAAATAGCTTATTGTCATTTTATTTTTCCAAATTCTTAATTATTGCCAAAAGGATCATCAATAGCCACACTAGGGTTACTAAACCATTTAGGGCCGTTTTTTGTCATATGGACGCAGTCTTCTAATCTTACACCGAATTTACCGGGGATCGCCACTGTTGGTTCAATGCTAAAACACATACCAGCTTTTAACGGGCGTTTGTTGCCAAGTACTGCATTGCCCCATTCATGCATATCCATGCCAATACCGTGACCAGTTCTGTGGGGTAGCCCTGGTGTCTTATAGCCGGGGCCGTATCCTGCGTCGGTAATGACTTTGCGAGCGGCAATATCAATATTTTCCATAGAAGCGCCAATTTGGGCGGCAGCAAAACCTGCGGCTTGGGCGCGTTTCTCTAAATCCCAGACCTGCTTTTGTTGGTCTGTGTGTTTGCCAAAGACGAATGTGCGGCTTACGTCTGATGTATAATTATGAACATCACAGCCCCCGTCCATCAGCACGATCATGCCTTGTTCTAACACCGGCTCAATGATTGAACCGTGCGGAGATGAGGATACAACGCCGATCATCGCGCCAAGGTGGCCTTTAACGCCTAGTTTACTTAAGGCCATAGAGGATAATGCGCCAATTTCAGCACCGCGCATACCAAGTTTAATTTCTTTGGTACAGGCTTTATAAGCCTTCATCGTTATATCGGTAGCATGTTGTAATAAGGCAATTTCAGTTGGTGATTTTATAATCCGACATTCCGCCGTAACGGGGTCCGCACTGACAATCTTTAAATGTGGGGCTTCTTTTCTAATGCCATCAACAAGGAAAAAGCGCGTTTGTTCACCAACGCCGAGCGTACCAGTAGAAATACCCATATTTTTGAGGATCGACACCACAAGCGTGTAAGGGCTTTCATGTTCTTCCCAACCGCGCACTTCGTTGCCCATGATAATGCGTTCGCGAAGGCGGCCTTCCTCAAACATCGGGCAAATATAAACAACTTCGCCTTTTTGTGGGATGATTGCCGCTTGCATGCGTTCACTTTGCCACCAGCTTATACCTGTGAAATATTCAAGGTTGGTGGTGCTTTCCAAATAGATGGCATCAATATTATTTTCTGCCATTAATATTTTTGCGCGTTCAACCCGATTAATATGTTCCGCCGCAGAAATAGGCTCAATTCCGCCCATCATGTTTTGTAAATGATCAAATGGCCCTCTATGTTGTTGGGCTTGGCTGACATTTGCAACAATCGCTGTTGCCCCTGCAACCCCTGCTAGACTTGATAATTTCAAGAAATTTCTTCTGCTATTACTCATATTAAGCCTCTATTGTAAAATATTAATCAATGAACTCTACCGTTGACTGCCTGCGTCTGTCGACGGTTAATTTAGTGACGTCGGGCCGTGAATAATGGCCTACGGGGTCAAAGTTTTGCCTTTCTTGGCGTACTTTTTCGTGGTCTATGGTGGCGACATATAGCCCTTCTTCGCCCACTTGTGGTTCAATCACCCATTGGCCATCTGGCGCACTTAGGCATGAGCCACCGTCCGCTAAAAATTCTTTACCTTCAATGCCTTTTATGATTTTATTAAAGTGAGGAGTATCAGCAGGAAAATCGCTTGGGCGCATTAATCCAGACACAGATATAACGTATGAGCGGCCTTCTTTAGCCATATGACGGGTGATATCATCGGTGTTGCGCTTGCTGCCGGGCCAAATCGCTACATGTAAATCTTCACCAAGGCCATAAAGAGCCGCGCGCGGCAATGGCATCCAATTTTCCCAACAATTAAGACCACCAACGCTAAACGCACCAAGTTCATGAACGCGAAGACCATGTCCGTCCCCCACTGACCATGTCAGACGTTCTTCATAGGTTGGCATTAGTTTACGGTGGGTTGAGCAAATCTCACCCAATTTATTAATATACGCCATGGTGCAATAAAGGCTATGACCGCCGCGATCTTGAGCCCGTTCAATGATACCAAGATAAAGCGCGACATTGCCTTTTTTAGCCGCCGCGCAAACTTTATCCAAATGACCCGCTTCAATCTGCACCGCTTGATCCATATAAAGCGCGTGAAGCTCTTTTTGATCTGGTGCATTAAAACGCGCGCCACCGGTGGGTTCAATCCAAAAAGGATAGCCCGGCACGATCGCCTCACCAAAGGCCATAAGATCAACATTTTGTTTAGCCGCGTCATTGATATAATCAACGACTTTATCAATTGTTGCCTCTCGGTTTAGCCAAATAGGAGCTATTTGGGCAAGGGCGACTTTCAAGTGATCTTTTTTCATGTTGATTTATCCTAAACTCGCCAAATATACGGCTTCGGCGATTTTTATGTCTTGTACGGCGACACCGGTTAAATCGGCAACGGTGATTTGTTGATCATTGATCCGTCCTTTTTGACCATCAATAATATTACCCAACTCCAAAGTATTGGCCATATCAATGACCCCTGCTTTAATGGCGTGGCATATTTCGCCGCGAATGTAACATTGTTCTTTGCTGTCGCAAGCCACAACATCCGCTAAGGCCAAGATATTGACGTCTAATTCTTTTTTATTTGGGGTGTCTGATCCCATGGCGGTAATGTGGGTGCCGGGGCGAATTTGATCGGCCTTAATTAACGGTTGTTCGGCGGGAGTTGTGGTGACAATTAAATTGGCACTTGCACATAGCTCATCCATATCCATTGTTGCGGTGACTTTAAAGCCGCTTTGGCGCATATCATTGCGGTAATTGACGAGTTTTTCAGGATCCCTGCCCCAGACCACAATATCACGGCATGGAGTGACGCTTTTTAAATACTCCGCTTGCATACGTGCCTGAACACCAGTGCCGACAATGCCGATGGCACTGATATTTTTTGGGGCCATATATTTGGCGGTAATGGCTCCCGCGATGGCGGTGCGAATATCGGTCAGCAAACATTGATCATGAAGGGTGCAAATAAGCTCGCCCGTATTTTGGCTAAATAACAGCATTAATCCATTGCTGTTGGGCAGGCCTATTTTGTTATTGTCGTAAAAGCCAGAGGCAATTTTTATTACATAATAATCCTCGCCCGTGATGCAACCATATTTTATATGAACATCACCCTTATCCATCAAAAGCTCGCCAATGGGAGGGATGTTGCATTTTCCCTTTGAATATTCGACAAAACCCTGCTCAATGGCTGGAATTGGATCAAGGTTTTCTAAGATATTCTCAATTTGAGTAAGAGATAATGTTTTCATCATTATTTTTTCATTCTGTTATATTTTACGAGTAGTTGTTTTAAGCGGTCGTGGGGTAAGGCGTAGACTGTGTTGCCATTGACGCCTTCCATGGTTTCTGCAGCGACTAATACATTGACGATTGCTTCTTCCACGGCTTGAACGGTAGCGAGGAATAAGCCACTCATTTGATCATTGGGCACCATTTCTATAGTTCGGTTGCCTTTGCGGCTAAAAACTCCTTCGTTGGCCGTTGAAAATGCGATAAAAATATCGCCTGAACCATTGGAGGCATAACCACCGACCTTGCCGATGCCCATAGGGACGCG
>CALDNY010000108.1 GCA_937914685.1 uncultured Kordiimonadaceae bacterium | reverse complement strand
CACCAAGCGCCCCGAGCAGGGTACCGCTTTCTTCCTTTGTACAAGACATGACTGATAAGGCACAGGCAATGCTGAGTAATATTTGTATATAAGTTTTTAATTTAAACATTGTTTATCCTCTATCTTGATCTATAAATATTTTTCATTGTATAACATATAATCAATGATAGATAATAATAATATAAACATGAGAAAAACATGCAGGATCCATTTGATAGATTTAAAGATTGGTTTGAGGACGCTCAAAAAGCAGAAGACATGGCCGATGCTATGTCAATTGCCACAGTTGATGAGCAAGGCCGTCCTTCCGTAAGAATGGTTCTGCTCAAAGATCATGGCCCCGAAGGTTTTACTTTTTATACAAATCTGCAAAGCCGTAAAGGTCTAGACATTAAAAATAATAATAATATGGCATTTTGTTTCCATTGGAAAAGTTTAGCCAGACAGGTCCGTATTGAAGGTGAGGTTAATGCCGTCAGTGATCAGGAGGCAGACGCTTATTTTGCCTCGCGCCCAAAAGATAGCCAAATTGGGGCCTGGGCATCAAAACAAAGCCAGCCCATGGAAGGTAGGTTTGAATTTGAGGCCCGTATTTTAAAATATACGGCAAAATTTAATCTTGGCGATGTGCCGAGACCTCCATTTTGGTCGGGTTTTAGAATGACACCGCGCAAAATAGAATTTTGGCAAGACCGAAAATTCAGACTTCATGACCGTCATGTTTATAATAAAAATGACCAAGGAAACTGGGATATTGAAACGCTTTATCCATAAGAAGTATTAAAAATGGCACCCGAAAATAAAATTAGCAAAAATCATGCTGAAACATTATTAAAACGCGCGACCACGGCCTCTGTGACGGTGGCGACCATTCTGATTGGCCTTAAAACATGGGGCTATATGCAAAGTGGTTCTGTGGCATTATTTGCCACCTTGCTTGATAGTGTGATGGATACTTTATCCTCTATTATTATTTTTGCCGCTGTCCGTTTTTCTATGGTGCCCGCCAATGAAGATTTCCGTTTTGGTCACGGTAAGGCGGAGGCTATTGCGGGATTATTACAAGCGTTCGTTATTGGCTTAACCTCTTTTATTTTATTTTACGAAGTTGTTGATAAAATTATCAACCCTAAAATAATTGACAACGCCGCCCTTGGCATCGGTGTGATTGTCGCTTCAATGGCTTTAACTTTACTTCTTGTAATTTATCAAAAATATGTGACAAAACAAACAGGTTCAATAGCCATCCAAGCCGACGGAATGCATTATACAGGTGATATTTTGCTTAACTTTGGCGTCGGCGTTTCATTGCTTCTTGGTGGCTATTTTAATATGGTTTATGCGGACCCGTTATTTGGCGCTATCGCTGGGTTTTATCTTCTTTACAGTGCTTACCAAATCTTTTTAGAGAGCGCCTCTGTGCTTATGGATAAGGAAATGAGTGAGGAAGAGAGAGATAAAATACAAGAAATCATCTATTCTCATCCTCAAGTAGTCGGTATTCATGAACTACGAACAAGGCGCAGTGGCCTTAATATATTCATTCAATTTCATATGGAATTAGAAGAACATATCAGCCTCAAACAAGCTCATATAATTTCGGATCAAGTCGAAAATAAAATTATAACGACCTATCATAATGCAGAAGTCCTTATTCACGCCGACCCTTATGATGACGGCAGTGGTAAAGTTTAAAGATGATCACAATATTTTATAATTAAATGAATTTTTTGTTTTTGAACGTCTGCTTTCGACCCAGACTGTGTGAAAAGCCCGCCCTTTATGCTATAGTAGTTT
>CALDNY010000107.1 GCA_937914685.1 uncultured Kordiimonadaceae bacterium | reverse complement strand
GATGTAAAATTGCAAGATATCCAAAAATAGGCGACAGTGTGAGCAATAAAATTTTAATGGACTGCCTTAAATAACGGGTTATTGCCACTGATCGAATTTGAAAGGCAATGGATATTATAAATGGAAAGACTTAAATGAGACGGTTTATAATTTTAATGACTATTACACTTGGAGTTGCCTTTTCAACGGGAATTTGTTGGGCCGAGGATACGCTTCAAAAAGAATTACAACAATCAATGTTTAATGCGCGACAGGCGGTTCTGGACAATGATTTTCAAAGGTTTCTATCCTCTATAGATCCAATAAATCCAAAATCTAAAGTTACAGAGGAACAATGGACGCAGCTCGTGGGAAATGAACTTGGGCGTAAGGTTCTTTTACGTGGGACACCAGACTTAATTAACGAAGCTGTGTATTTTTCTATTAAAACCAAGGATGATTGGGCAGGATATTACGCGCAGACCAATCTAAGTGATGACAATTATCAAACCGTATCTGTTTTTCTTTTCCGTAAGGGAGAAAATGGATGGCGCCCCGCTGGAAAGTCTTACGGTTTAACAAAGGCCAAACCCAACAGTAACGCCGCAAAAACCGGATATCCAGCATGGTCCAGTAAAGAGGACATGCTAAGCACGATTGAAACGGATGAAAACTTCCTAATGATTAATTTAATTTCACCGAAACCTGAATAAAGAAATAGTGTTAACTATATTATCCCCCAAAATTCTCTGAGATTGTCCACATGGTTCATTCGCAGGTTTCCAAATCATAAAAAACCAATATTGATCTTGACAAAATATCTGATATCAATATTGAGGCGGCATGTTAAATTGATAATGTTCATATTCTGCATCAAATGGTTCAGCAAAGAATGTTCAAATGAAAATCACATGGAAACCACATGGAAATTAAAGTAAATTTTTTGGAAAATCTTAGACTGGAAGCAAAGTTTGATGATTTTACCGTTACCACAGACCAACCTATTCGCTACAAGGGTGATGGGTCGGCACCAAGTCCTTTTGATTATTTTTTGGCTTCATCAGCTCTTTGTGCGGCGTATTTTGTACGGGTTTATTGTTTGGCGCGTAAAATTCCAACAGACGATATTAAGCTCTCCCAAAATAATATTATTGACCCAGAAAATAGATATAAGCAGATTTTTCAAATAGATGTGGAACTACCAACGAGCATTTCTGAGCGTGACCGCGCGGGGATTTTACGGTCTATCGATCGATGTACAGTTAAAAAAGTCGTGCAAGAGACCCCTGAGTTTAAAATTGAAACGGTGGACACCCTCGGTCAAGACGCCTCGCTTATGAGCCTTGACGGGTTTTATGACAACACCAATACAATGATTATCGGTAAAGACCTTCCGCTTGAAAAAACCATCGCCAATATGACTGCGATCCTCGCACAGCTTGGCATTAAAATCGAAATCGCGTCTTGGAGGAATATAGTCCCAAACGTATGGTCACTGCATATCCGCGACGCTGCGTCCCCTATGTGTTTTACCAACGGCAAGGGGGCGACAAAAGAGAGCGCACTTTGCTCAGCCTTGGGCGAATATATTGAACGGGCAAGCTGTAACTTTTTTTACAATGACCATTATTTCGGCGAAGAAATTGCCAATAGTGAATTTGTTCATTATCCCAATGAAAAATGGTTCAAGGCGGGGCTTGGTGATAGCCTTCCAAAAGGGCTTATGGACGAAAGATCATTAAAAATATTTAATCCGGATCATGAACTTAAGGCCTCTCATTTAATTGATACAAATTCTGGTCTTGATGAGCGCGGCATTTGCGCTTTACCATTCGTGCGTCAATCAGATCAGCAAACGGTTTATTTCCCGTCTAACTTGATCGAAAATTTATTTGTCAGTAATGGTATGAGCGCCGGAAATAATGTTTTTGAGACTGAAGTTCAATGCCTTTCAGAAATATTTGAACGTGCAGTTAAAAAGAGAATTCTTGAAGAAGAAATTATTTTGCCCGATGTGCCGCAAGAAATACTCGAAAAATATCCTAATATTTTAAGCGGTATAAATGAATTAGAGGATAAAGGATTTCCTATTTTGGTTAAGGATGCGTCTTTGGGCGGGGTCTATCCGGTCATGTGTGTGACCTTAATCAATCCCAAAACTGGCGGAGTTTTTGCCTCTTTTGGCGCTCATCCAAATTTTGAAGTGGCCTTAGAGCGCTCACTTACTGAATTATTGCAAGGCAGAAGTTTTGAGGGATTAAATGATATGCCTGCTCCTACTTTCAATAGCCTCGCACTATCGGATCCAGGTAATTTTGTTGAGCATTTTATTGATTCAACCGGATTAGTATCATGGAAATTCTTTAGCTCTAAGCCTGATTATGATTTTTGCGAGTGGGATTTTTCAGGAACGAACGAGCAAGAATGTGCCACTCTCATGAATATCTTGAAAGACTTAGAAAAAGAGGTTTATGTTGCCATTTATCAAGATTTCGGCGCAACAGCATGCCGAATATTAGTGCCCGGCTATTCAGAGATTTATCCAATAGAAGACCTTATCTGGGATAATACCAACAAGGCGCTTGATTTTAGGGCGGATATTTTAAATATTCATTCGCTCAATGATCAAGAGCTTACAAATCTAGTTGAGCGCTTAGAAGACAGCGACCTTGATAACCACACCATGATTTCAAGTCTGATAGGAATTGAATTTGACGAAAATACCGTTTGGGGCAAGCTTGATATTGGCGAATTAAAAATTCTCATCCATTTGGTGCTTAAACAATATGAAGAAGCGAAAGAATTAATATTCGATTTTTTAAACTTTAACGATAATACGGTGACACGTATCTTGTTTTATAAAGCGCTCACCGCTGTGCTTGATATTACGTTAGATCAAGAATTAAACATCCAAGATTATTTACCAAACATGACCAGAATGTATGGGGAGCAAACCATGGAAAATGTCGTGGGTTCTGTTAGTGGCGATGTTAAATTTTACGGCTTAACAAGAACAAGTATGAAACTTGAAGGCTTGGATAAACACCTCAAACTGATAGAGAGCTATCAAAAACTTCATAAAGCTAGAATGTTAAATTCTGTGAATTAAAAGCACAGTTAATGGTGAAGTTTTATAGACTAACTTTATATTCCTGAATGGTATTGCCTCCGTCAACCACGAGAATTTGGCCTGTGATATAACTAGCTTCCTCGCTGGCAA
>CALDNY010000106.1 GCA_937914685.1 uncultured Kordiimonadaceae bacterium | reverse complement strand
CCATCTCTAAACTTGTAATATCAAACTAGAAAATAGGCCTTATGCTGAGGTCTCTATTATTTTTTTTTTCATACTTTTAAGTGTATTCATGCTTTATTTTAAAATTATTAATAATCTTCATTATTTCTTGACCTATTATTGCCACTATTATTTCGTTATGTATAATTAAATGAGATATAAGAAGAATAACGCGTTATTTTATATATTCAAAGTGGGAAATTTATGAAAAAATTTGGCATTGGTGTCATAGTTTTATTGGTTTTACTGCTCGGTGGTGCCCTTGTGGTGCCGGGATTTATCAATTGGAATGAATATAAATCCCAAATTGAGCTAACAGCGTCTAAATTAAGTGACCGGGACGTTGTCATAAATGGCAATATTTCTTTATCTATTTTGCCGTCCCCTTCTTTTTCAGCAAAAGACGTTAGTGTATCGAATGTGGAAGATGGTCAAGCCAAGAATTTCATTTCCTTAAAATCTGTTGATGTAAATGTTGCATTTTTCCCTCTCCTTCGTTGGCAAATTAAGGTTAAGAAATTCATCCTTGTTGAACCCATAGTGGCTATTGAGATTGATAAAAATGGCCGTGGAAACTGGGAATTTGGCACAGGGCAAACGAACACTGATGATCAAAATAGCTCAACAGAATTAAGTTTTGAGCAATTTCAAATTGAAAATGGCCAGATTAGTTTTCAAAATTTAGCAACGGATCAACTAGAATTAGTGCGAATGATCAATGCCTCTGTGATTATAGATAGTCTTCAGGGGCCGTTTGAGGTAAAGGGCAAAGCCCGTTATAAAAACCTACCCCTTTCAATGGATCTTGTCTTGGGAACCATACGTCAAGGCCGCAAAATTCCCATTAAACTTGATCTTGGTTTGATTGATGATGATGTAAGAATTAAATTTTCAGGTGGATTAATGCTTGATGAAAACAATCCCCAAGCGACCGGTAAAATAAATCTTGAAACAGATGATATGTCGGATCTTATTTTGGCAATGTCATTGCTTGATCTTAAGGACACCAATCAAAATAATATAGCCTATAACCAACCCTTATCCCTTGAAAGTGATATGAGCTATAGCAATGATAATATAGCCATATCTGCCCTTGAATTTGAGCTGGGAGAAAGCAGAGGTAGCGGTCAGCTAACCGCTCAATTAGGAGATAAAATTATTTTTGATGGCCAATTATCGATCAATAGTTTTAACCTTGATAATTATCTTGCGCCCTTAAAACAAAAAGATACGAGCGCGGATAATAGTAATTTTAATTTAGAATTTCTAAAAAATATTGAAGGTAAGTTTAATTTCAAATTAGGTGCCCTTCGTTTTAATGACAAAATAGCCAGCCAATTTGATCTTGATCTTAAGGTTTATGATAGCTCTATAGAACTCAGTAAAGCACGTCTTAATATGCCAGGGGGGAGTGAGTTTTCGGCCAATGGCTTAATCGGACAAGTGGGCGACACGCCTGAATTTAATGGTAATGTCATTATTAATTCTGGAAATTTAAGACCTTTTTTAAATTGGCTTAAAATTGATACATCGTCAATTCCTGATGGCCGCCTGACACGCCTTAGTTATAAGGGGGGGCTAAAAGCGAACCCCGATTTACTACAGTTTTATGAAATTGATGGTGCTTTAGATACTTTTAATTTTAAAGGCGGCCTTTCATATGCTTTGCAACAGAGACCCGCCTTTGGGGTTGATATGACCTTTAGCAATTTGAATATTGATAATTATAAAAAAGCAAGTGCCGATCAGCCCCTTAATCTGAAAGATCAAATGGCTATATTGGCTGATTTTGATGCCAATTATAAATTAACTTTGCGCAATGTGACTTTTGAGGGGATAAAAGTTAAAAGCATTAATCTTGCTGGTGATTTATTCGATGGCAATCTTAATGGACGCACTGTGAAAATTGATAATTATGCGGGCTTTGATTTAAGCGGCAGTGTGGTTGCCAGAACTCTTGGTACAGACCCTGATTTTGATATTACGATGAATGCTACGGCCACGACGATGGTGCCATTACAGCGGGCATACCGTTTTAAAACGACTTTCGATATAGCTCAGGTCGGCGCGGTTAGTGTTTTGGCTAAAATAAAAGGCGATCTTGAAAAACTAAATATTGATATAAAATCTACCTTCGGCAGTAGTCAAGCCGATGTTAAAGGCGACATTAGAAGTGCGGATTTAAAACAGCTGCCTGAAATCGGCAGCATCGATCTTGTTATTTCTGCTTCTAATCCCAGTTTAGCTAGTTTAATTGATCAATTTGATTTAGAGCTTAGCCGTGCCTCGGCACTCGATGATCGGATGATTGCTATTAACACTATATTTAAAGGCACTCAGAAACTGCTTGATGTTGATGGTGTTGTCTCTGTTGCTGGCGGTGAGGTTTCCTTAAAAGGTCGCAGTAGCATTGTTGAAAATAAAATAAATTCATTTGATCTTTCTTCAGAAATCTCAGGTCCAGATGCGCTCAAATTTATTCGCGGTCTGGGCTTTGATTTTAATCCCTCGAAAAAGAATTTAGGACCCTTGCAATTAAAAATGGCCATATCGGGAAATCAACAAGATATGGTCTTTAAAAATATAGACGGCAATATAGGTCCAACAAAATTAACAGGTTCTGGTATGATTAGCGGATTATCTGGGCAGGGGAAATCCACATTAAAGCCGGATTTTGATTTCACTATATCCCTTGATAAAATAGAGGCTCACGATTTTATGCAGGACACAGAAAAGGTTGAAAATGATTGGGGAAACTGGTCCAAACAGCCTATGGAGCTTGAGTTTTTAGATGATTATAATGGTAGGATGCTTTTTACTGCGCAAAGTATGAATTATAATGAATACCATTTTGAAAATCCCCATTTTGAGGCAATTTTAAAAGATGGTGTCATCAATATTAACAATTTTACGGGTAAATTATTTGATGGCGCTGTAGCCATGAATGGCTCCTTCAGTAGTGCAGGTGCTCTTGAAGCGGATATGTCATTGAAAAAGGTCTCCGCGGCACTGGCAACAAAGGCCGCTGCAGGTATTGCGCCGATCAATGGTTATTTTGATATGACGCAGAAACTAACGGCTAAAGGCATCAGTCAAAATGCGCTGATTTCATCGCTTTCTGGATCGGGACAGATCATTGCCGCTCCAGGTTTGATCAATGGTGTTAATATCCCTGAATTAAGTGAAAAACTGAAGGTGCTGGATAATAAAAACGCACTTTTGGGCTTGTTGAAGAGCAGTTTATCTGGCGGTCAAACTCCTTATCAAGGAGGGCAAAGCACCATCACAGCCAAAAATGGTATTTTTCAGTTTAGCCCCCTTGATCTTAAAATGGCAGGGGCGAAAAGCGCCGTTAATATGGAGATTAACCTTGGCCAGTGGCAAATGGATTTAATGGGCGATATGACGTTGCTTGATCATCCTGATGCGCCACCCATTGGCATAAGTATCGTGGGGGCCTTAAATTCTCCGTCCATCAAATATAATACCAAAAAATTAGAAAGCTTTATCGGTGCTAAGATTGCATCAAAACTCTTACAAAATATGATTAAAGGTAATGGCGGATTGGGGAGTTTATTTGGCAAAGAGCAAAGCCCAGAGCAGACCCCAATTCAAGACCCTAACCAAAGCCAAGAGCAGAGCATCCCCCCTGCACAAGATCAGTCAGTAGAGCAAACGCCCATCCCTGAAACAGTGCCTGAAAAAACGCCTGAAACAATAGAAGATTTGGGCGTAAAGCTATTGGAAAAATTATTCCAACAACCGCCGCCGCCCCCAAATTAAATCAGCCAAAAATCAAACTAATTTTTTTAAAATATAAACACGAATAGCACTGCTTAAATTGGTATGGCGCGTCTCATCAATTTCGCTAATGAGGGACTTTAGGTTTTTATTTTGATCTTTTGCTATTTGTTTTAATTGGCGCCAGAAAATATTTTCAAGGGTAATGCTCGTTTGATGACCCGCAATGACAACGGAATGTTTTTTGAGTATTTCGTCGTCATCAACCATGATTAAAGCCTATAGATTTTTAAAAAAATCATTACCCTTATCATCAATGATAATGAAAGCGGGGAAATCTTTGACTATGATTTTCCAAACAGCTTCCATACCGTAATCTTCAAAATCTAATACCTCTACTTTTGTGATATTATCTTTAGCGAGGATCGCTGCGGGCCCTCCGATGGAGCCAAGGTAAAAACCGCCATACTTGGCGCAGGCATCAGTGACTTGTTTGCTACGATTTCCTTTGGCAAGCATAACCAAACTACCGCCGGCTTCTTGAAATTTATCAACATAACTATCCATGCGCCCTGCTGTGGTCGGGCCAAATGAGCCAGAGGCGTAGCCTTGAGGAGTTTTAGCGGGGCCCGCGTAGTAAACAATGTGATTTTTTAAATAATCAGGCATGGGCTCGCCGGCTTCTATATTTTTTAAAATAGCGGCGTGAGCAAGATCGCGAGCAACAACGATTGTACCACTGAGGGATAATCTTGTTTTAATAGGGTGCTTGCTTAATTCAGCGCGCACCTGATCCAAGGGACGATCAAGATCAATTTTCACCACATTATTGCTTAAATTGTCATGCTCTATTTTTGGTAGGAAACGGGCGGGGTCAGTTTCTAATTGCTCGAGGAAAATACCGTCTTTGGTAATTTTTGCTTTTGCCTGTCTGTCGGCGGAACAGGAGACACCAAAACCAATAGGAACAGACGCGCCGTGACGAGGCATGCGGATGACACGGACATCATGACAGAAATATTTACCACCAAATTGGGCACCAATATTAAATCGCTGTGTCATTTTGAGGACTTGTTCTTCCATTTCTGGACAACGAATAGCCTGACCAAAATCGCCACCAACTGTTGGCAGATTATCTAAATAATGAGTGCTGGCCATTTTAACGGTTTTGAGGTTTTGTTCCGCGCTCAAGCCACCAATGACAATGGCGAGATGATAGGGCGGACAGGCAGATGTTCCAAGAAGTTTTAGTTTTTCATCGAGAAATTCAGTTAATTTGTCTTGGCGTAAAATGGCAGGAGTTTCTTGAAAAAGAAAGGTTTTATTGGCGCTTCCGCCCCCTTTGGAGACAAATAGAAAATGATATTCATTGCCCTCTACTGTGTATAGGTCCACTTGGGCGGGGCCGTTGGTTTTAGTGTTTTTTTCTTCAAATAAACTCTGCGGTGCCAGTTGGGAATATCTTAAATTTGTTTGTGTGTAGGTATCGATTACGCCTTGGTTAATGGCTTTAGCATCATCATCATCCGTCCAGACATATTGGCCTTTTTTACCCATAATGATGCCCGTACCCGTATCTTGGCAACCGGGTAAAACCATACCAGAGGCGATATTAGCATTTTTTAATAATTCGGTCGCAACAAAGCGGTCATTATCTGAAGCCTCGGGGTCTTTTAAAATTTTTGCAAGTTTTTCTAGGTGCGAAGTGCGCAACAGATGGGCTATATCTTTCATGGCTTGCGCCGTTAGCAACCGAATACCTTCAGCCTCTACTTTTAGGATTTCTTTGCCATCTACATTGATAGTAGAAACATAATCAGACGTAATTTTGCGATAAACAGTGTCGCTCTTACTTTGAGCATACATATCGGTATATTCAGGCGTTGTCATAAAGCTTTTCTATCTATTAAGGGATTAATTATTTCTTTTTACGAAAAATATCCAAAGTAACAATATTATCTTTTTCAGTAGATGAGCTTTCTTTTACCTCATCTATGATGATATTTTCTTCATTTGTACTTTGAACAGGGGCTTCAAGTGGGGTTTCTGCATCAGCATTAAAATGAAGGCCAAAATCAACGCTAGGATCAAAAAAGCCAAGTAAGGCATCGAAGGGAATATAGAGATGTTCTTTTTTACGATTGAAACTTAAAGAAATTTCAAAATGTTCTTCATCAATGAATAGATCCCAAAATTGGTTTTGCATGACGATGGTCATGTCATCATCATATCTTTCCTTAAGATAAAGAGGAATGACCACTTCAGGATGATTGGTTTGAAAGGTGATGTAAAAATGATGTTCACCAAGCAAACCATGCTCGGCCGTATCTATAAGGACATCACGAACCACCCCAATAAGAGCGGCTTGAACCATTTCATCATATTTAATAATACCGTCTGTCATATATGCTTTTTCTTTATACTATTTTTAACGACTCTCTTACGTATTAAATTATAGCCTTTAGAATTGATTGGAGCAAAGTATTTTGATGTTGTTAGATTAAAAGTGGTAGGCTTCTGTTGCTAGGTGCCTACCGAACCCCGCGTAGCTAAACTTATTAAGCTGCTACAGCAAATGCTTCATTATCGTTTGCATTTACAAATTTTGACCCGTCACAGCGGTATCATACTGAACAAAAGTTATATCTTTATTGCGCACGTCGATCCTATTTCGCCCCCTAAATCAAATAGTTAAGTTAGTGGTGGAGGCGCCGGGTACCGCCCCCGGGTCCGTAACGTTTATTCCATATATCAATTTATTGTCATAGTCAGTTGCCTGACAATTTATATATAAGGGTTCTTGATGAAAATTTAAATAGATTTGCGTATTTTTTTATGTATTTTATATGAATAGATAATCCAACTAGATGGAACTTCATGAAACAATATCTTGATCTCGCCCGTCATATACGTGATATGGGCACAAAAAAAGAAGACCGCACAGGAACAGGGACTGTCAGCGTCTTTGGTTATCAAATGCGCTTTAACTTGGCCGATGGCTTTCCCATGGTGACTACGAAAAAGCTACATTTAAAGTCAATCATTCATGAATTATTGTGGTTTCTAACGGGTGATACCAATATTAAATACCTGCAAGATAACGGCGTGCGTATTTGGGACGAGTGGGCCGACGCGGACGGTGATCTTGGCCCAGTCTACGGCCATCAATGGCGCTCATGGCCGATGGCAAATGGCGACAGCGTTGATCAAATTAGCAACTTGATCAATATGATTAAAAATAATCCCGATAGCCGCCGCCTGATCGTCAGCGCATGGAATGTGGCTGATGTGGATCATATGGCACTTCCACCATGTCATTGCCTGTTTCAATTTTATGTGGCTGACGGTAAATTGAGCTGTCAGCTTTATCAGCGCAGCGCTGATGTGTTTTTGGGTGTGCCGTTTAATATCGCGTCCTACGCACTCCTAACCATGATGATGGCGCAAGTCTGTGATTTAGAAGTGGGGGATTTTGTTCATAGCTTTGGGGATGCTCATTTATATCTCAATCATATGGATCAAATTAATCTTCAGCTTAGCCGTGAGCCATTGGCATTGCCGACAATGGCGATCAATCCAGATGTGGACTCTATTTTCGATTTTAAATTTGAGGATTTTGAATTGCAGAATTATCAGGCCCACGCCCACATTAAAGGAATGGTTGCGGTATAATGATCAAAACATGCCTTATTGTTGCCGCCGCTGAAAATGGCGTGATTGGTAAAAATAACACCATGCCGTGGAAAATATCGTCGGATTTACAGTATTTTAAAAAAATAACGATCAATAAGCCGATTATTATGGGCCGTAAAACATTTGATTCTATTGGAAAGCCCTTGCCGGACCGCGTTAATATTGTCATTACCAGAGATGCCAAATTTACCCGTGAAGGGGTGATTACCGCCCATAGTGTGGAAATGGCCTTGGATGTTGCTAAAGCTATCGCAGAGGCTAAAAAACTTGATGAAATAATGATCATTGGCGGCGCACAGATATATGAGTTGTGTTTGGAGCAAGCCGACCGCCTTTATTTCACCCGCATCCACGCCGATATTGACGGCGATACATATTTTCCCGACCTTGATGAAAAACAATGGATTGAATATTCATCAGAACATCACAGCGCAAGCGAAAAAGACAGTCATGATTTTAGCTTCATTGTGTTAGACCGGCTTTAATTTTCCAGTTGGTAAACCAAGGACACATGAGCCGAGGTTTTCATTTTCCCCGGTTTTATGGGAATATTTAAATTTCCGACACTCATAGCTTCTGATGTCATTGCCATATCTGATCTTTTGTTAATGCCAAATTGGTTGATGGTCGTAAAAACATTATTCTCACTGATGGTGCAAATTGTGCCAAGTTTGTTGCCGGAAAGTTCGGCGTAAAGTTTTGCCTTATGCTGGGCTTTATTGAAGGCGGCAATTCGCGCTTGATCTTCTAGGTGATCAGCTTCGGATGAAGAATAAGTGATGTTTGAAAATAAATTATCACTGCCAGCCATAACACCGTTCATAAGGTCTGAAATTTTACCCAAATCAAAAGTTTTAAAATAAACACGTGACGTAGCGCTATAACCAATAATTTCTTGTCGATTGCGGGGATCATATACTGGCGTGATATTAATGCTGTCGGTGCGAATATTTTCATTTTTGATTTTTAAATCATCAAGCACATCAATTATTTTTTGCAAGTTCTTTGATAATTCCTGTAGCGCCTCGCCCTCTGTTTTATTTTGACTTTTCACATTAAGCAGTACCTCGGCTATATCGGGCAAGCTTTCTATTTCACCGTTTGCTTCCATACTGATGAGCGGGCCTTGGCATTGTTTTAAGGTTTGAGCATCAACATTTTGAACGAAAAATAAGGCCGTAAAAGGTAAGGCGAAAAGAGAAAGTTTGATCATTTTAGGTCTCCTGATTAAATGGGTTAAGTCCTTTTTTATCGGCAGATCATGTCAAATTTGCGGCTTACTTAAATTGATTATAATCAATAGGTTTGTTTTTATCCAAAAACTGATTTGTTTCTGGCATCGGGTATTTAAGGCCAGTAGCTGTATTAAACAGTAAAACCTTGTCACTTTTGCTGACCTGACCACTTTTTAAGGCCATTTGCCATGCGGCGAAGGTGGCCGCACCCTCGGGGCATAATAATAATCCGTCTTTTTGGGCAATGTGATTTCGACATTTAAAAATATCTTCTTCATCAACAGCAATGGCAAAGCCACCACTTTGGCGCACTGCCCGTAGGATCAAGAAGTCACCTATGGCGGCGGGTACTCTAATGCCCCATGCTTCAGTATAGGCATTCTCCCAAAAAGTGGCGTGTTCTACACCGTCATCATAAGCTTTTACAATCGGCGCACAGTTGCTGGCTTGTACGGCAACCATTTTTGGACGTTTAGAGCCGATCCAACCAATTTTTTCCAACTCATCAAAAGCTTTCCACATACCAATGAAACCTGTGCCACCGCCGGTGGGATAAAAAATAACATCGGGCATTTGCCAACCAAATTGTTCGGCAAGCTCTAGCCCCATGGTTTTCT
Source organism: uncultured Kordiimonadaceae bacterium (assembly GCA_937914685.1). GTDB lineage: Bacteria > Pseudomonadota > Alphaproteobacteria > Sphingomonadales > Emcibacteraceae > Pseudemcibacter. The sequence continues at coordinate 2,034 of CALDNY010000106.1, read as the reverse complement.
TACCTTCAATTCTATAAGGCTCTTTCAAAGTCGTATAATCAGTCCAGCCGACCTGTTGATTACCGTCTTTGACGATTTTAATACAGTCTGATACCAAACCATTGACCGTAAAGACATCGGCGCCTTGAAGTTGGATTTCACGAATATTGACCACGGGCGTATCATCAGGGCAGAAAGAGGTGCTCTTTAAACCTGCGTAGGTGGCATAGGCCGCAAGTGCTGCGCCGGCATTACCATTTGTTGGTATGGCAAGATGCTTTTGTCCTAATTCTTTTGACATGGCCGCGGCTAAGGCCAGACCTCGGGCTTTAAATGATCCCGTGGGCAAGCGTCCTTCATCTTTGACAATCACATCACAGCCTTTTGGCACAGAATGCTTAAGAGGAATTAAAGGGGTCATCACTTCACCTAGACTAATGATGTTTTCACCACTACCCACGGGCAAAAATTCGCGATATTTCCAAAAGCCGCCGGGGCGGCTTTCCATTTCATCGCGGCTGACGCTATTTTTAATCTTGTCTAAATCATAACGCACCAATAAAGGCCGCCCCGCCCTTGAAAGGCCATGAATTTGACCTGCTGAATAATCACTTTCACCTGTGATTGAGCATTCTAAATGACTGACAAATGATGGTTTATCGTCATAGAGCGATTTGGTTTGTTCAAATTCTAATTGATTAGCCATTATTTGAACCGATCATAATTTATAGGTTGGTTTTTATCCAAAAACTGATCAGTTTCTGGCATCGGGTATTTTAGGCCAGTGGCGCAATTAAACAACACCACTTGATCATCTTTACTCACTTGACCACTTTTTAAAGCCATTTCCCATGCGGCGAAAGTGGCGGCCCCTTCGGGGCATAGCAAAAGTCCGTCTTTTTGGGCAACACGGTCACGGCAATCAAAAATATGATCTTCATTGACGGCGATGGCAAAACCACCGCTTTCTCTCACTGCCCGCAGAATGAGGAAATCACCAACAGCAATGGGAACACGAATGCCCCATGCGTGGGTAAAGGCATTTTGCCATAATGGCGCATGTTCTTCGCCGTCGTCGTAGGCTTTAACGATCGGCGCACAACCCTCGGCTTGAACGGCAACCATTTTTGGACGCTTAGAGCCAATCCAGCCAATTTTCTCCAACTCATCAAAAGCTTTCCACATGCCAATAAGGCCCGTACCACCGCCAGTGGGATAGAAAATAACATCGGGCATCTTCCAACCAAATTGTTCGGCAAGCTCTAAACCCATGGTTTTCTTGCCTTCAATTCTATAAGGCTCTTTCAATGTTGAAATATCGGCCCATCCCATGGCTTCTTTTCCATCAAGAACGATTTTTCCGCAATCATTGATCAGGCCATTGACTGTATAAACATCACCGCCTTGAAGCTCAATTTCACGAATATTAACAATCGGCGTATCATCAGGACATAGCACCGTTGTTTTAAGCCCTGCGAATGTGGCGTAGGCGGCCAGCGCCGCCCCTGCATTACCATTTGTTGGCATCGCCAGATGGTTTTGACCCAATTCTTTAGCCATGGACACTGCCAAGGCAAGGCCTCGCGCTTTAAATGATCCTGTGGGCAAGCGCCCTTCGTCCTTAACAATAACTTGGCAGCCTTTGGGAACGGAATGATTAAGGGGAATTAAAGGGGTTAGCACTTCACCAAGACTGGTCATGGCATCGCCACTACCCACGGGTAAAAATTCGCGGTATTTCCAAAATCCGCCAGGGCGGCTTTCTATTTCCTCGCGGCTGACGCTATTTTTAATTTTGTCTAAATCATAGCGCACCAATAAAGGACGCCCCGCCTCTGATAGGCCATGAATTTCGCCAGCGGCATAATCATTTTTGCCTGTGATCGAACATTCAAGGTTGGTGACAAATGATGGTTTTGCATCATAAAGTTCTTTAGTGAATTGATACTCAATAGATTTTGAGGTTTTTGACATATTATTTTCTTTCTAAGTGATCAATACTGCGTACTGCACCCTGATCGGCGGATGTGGCCATTATGCCATATGCTTTTAAAG
>CALDNY010000105.1 GCA_937914685.1 uncultured Kordiimonadaceae bacterium | reverse complement strand
CTTATACCCAAGGGGAGGGTAAGTTTACATGGTGGCGTTCACGTCAACTTGGAGGGCGAACCCATCATTTTGGTCGGCAAACTCCCAGATACGGCCCAGAAGATTTTAAGGTATTTTCAAAAACAGGTCGCGACGTTGATTGGCCTTTTTCATATGAAGATATCGAACCCTATTATGACCGTGTGGAAACCATCATGGGTATTTTTGGCCCTGATGCGGATGAGGCCGTTTATAATTCACCGCAATCACCAAATCATATCCGTCAAAAGCCACCAGCCCCACGGATTAGTGAAATGCTATTCCAAAAGGCCTTGGCTAAAATGGGCATTAAAACCATGGCTCATCCGACGGCCATTTTAACGTCACCGTTAAATGGTAGGCAAGCGTGTTTTTATGCGACAAATTGTATTCGCGGCTGCGCTATTGGTGCGGCCTTTGATAGTGTCACTGCCTATATTAAACCTGCAGAAGAAACAGGGAATTTAACAATCATCACCCATGCGGTTGTTTATAAAGTATTGAGCGATGAGACGGGCAAGAAAGCCACTGGTGTTGGTTATATTGATGCGAATTCTGGTGAACATCGGCAAGTTTCTGCAAAGGTTGTTGTGCTGGCACCTGCGGCTATGGAAAGCTCAAGGATTTTGCTTAATTCCAAAACCGACAAAGCACCTAATGGACTTGGTAATTCGTCAGGAATGGTTGGTAAATATATTTCCGATACCATATTTACCTCACTATGGATCCATGTCCCTGAATTGGATAATGCCCCGCCCCATAACGAAGACGGCGTCTCGCAACCGCATGTTTATGCCCCGTGGTGGCTTCACGGCGAGGCTAAAGAAAAAGCCGGCGCAGATTTTTCTGGTGGCTATAAAATAGAAGTTGATCCTTATCGCGGCGGACGCTTTGGGCCACCTTCCATGAAGGCAACTTTTGGAATTATGCTTTATAATCAAAAGGGAAAATACGGCAAAGACCTTAAAAGTCATATGCGCCGAGTGTATGGTTCTGTGCTTGGCATTCGAACATTGGGGGGGATGTCGGTTAATGAAGAATGCTCCGTTTCAATTGATCCAACGGTTAAAGATAAATGGGGAATTCCTGTTCCTAAATTTAATTGGAAATGGTCTGACGAAGATTTCCGCCGCGGGGTACATATGAATAAAACCCTTCATGAACTTGCTAAAAATATGGGTGCAACTGTGATAAAGGATGCTTTTGACGAATCTCGGGCTGCTGGTAAACTTATGGCACCGGGCGGCGATGTAAATCATGAAATTGGTGGTTGTCGCATGGGGGATGATCCTAAAACATCCGTACTTAATCAATATTCACAAACGTGGGATGTGGATAATCTTTATATTGCTGATGGCGCACCTTTTGTGACCCACGTTGAAAAAAACCCAACTCTGACCATTATGGCAATGTCGATGCGGGCGGCTGATAATATTATTGAACGATTGAAGGAGAATGACCTATGAGTAATGAAAAAATCACATTAAGCACCAATCGAAGACGTGTTTTACAATTGATCGCTATTGCGGCGCCTTCTGCGGCTTATCTTGCGAAAAATACGGATGCATTGGCGCAAACGAGATCAAAGGGCTATGGCCAAGATGTTGATGTTAATAATCCGGTAGTGACATGGGATAAATCGTTAAATAGCAATCAATTAAAAAATCTTGAGGTTATAGGCGATTTTATCATCCCGGCGGATGATAAATCGCCAAGTGCTTCTCATTTAAATATCACGGATTTTGCCAATGAATGGCTCAGTGCTCCATATCCAGAACAACAGGATGATCGTAGAGTTATCATAGCTGGTTTGGCCCTGCTTAATGCTGAGGCCAATAAAAGTGATAAGCGTTATTATCATGAATTGGATAACGCAACCCAAAGCGCGATCTTTGATAAAATTGCCAAATCTGTGGAGGCGGATACAGCCAATGATCAAGATTTAAAATTCTTTGAACGGCTAGTTTATATTTATGTTGGCGGGTTTTATACCACCGATGAAGGGATGGCCGATATTGGCTATGTGGGCAACAAACCACTTGAAACATTTAGTGGGCCACCACCACAAGTGCGAAAATTATTAGGATTATAGAGCTTGGGGATAATCATGAAGCGATTTGTTTTAGCAATATTAACATTGGTTTTTTTATCTACCAACGCACTTTTTGCTAAGGAAAATATCCAAATTATGGTTTTTTCCAAAATTGGTGAAGGAGCCTATACTCATAAATCAATTGCTAAGGGTATAGAATTCATAAAATCAATTGGCAAAGAGCAACAATGGACTGTTGATGTCAGTTATGATGGGGCTGATTTTAATGCAATCAACCTTAGCCAATATGATGTGGTAGTTTTTTTAAATACCACGGGTGATGTGCTTAATGATGATCAGCAAAATGCTTTTGAAAATTTCATTGGATCAGGCGGAGG
>CALDNY010000104.1 GCA_937914685.1 uncultured Kordiimonadaceae bacterium | reverse complement strand
GGATACGCCCTCCACTATTGGTCAATATGGTGGCTCGCATATAGCAAGTGTAACTCAATCTGGTAGCTTTAATAATTCTGATGTCGCACAAACTGGTTTTGATAATGCTGCTTATATTAACCAGACTACTGCTTCTAGTGTGTCTACTGTAACGCAAAGTGGTTCTACTAACATTGCTTATGTTACTCAGTAAGCTTTAACTACTAGACTGAAACTACTATATTAAAAATATTAAATGTCGCACTCAAAAGGTGCGGCATTTTTTTATGCTTTAAATAATCATTGATCTTGGTGGCCTATCAATAGTGTCAACGGCCAGAATATTTTCTTATTTTGATCATTACCCCACGCCATTTTAAACTTTTCTTGCCATAAACTCACTGGGTCATGACCTTTGGCATTAATGTAGCGCACAGTCGCCGACCAAGTACGCAGAAATCCTAAGAAATCATCTAACGACCATCTGGCATCAATTTGAAACTCAGGGGTTTTAATCTGTTCAAAGGGAAAATCTAAATCAGCGTAGCCATTTTCAATATGAAGTCGTTCGTGGGGCCAAAAAGGGCCAACCACATCATTATAAAATTGTAAAAATAGCGGATCAACCTGATCATCAATGCTAATAGACCCGTAACACCAGACCGCTAAAAGGCCATTTTTCTTTAATATTGTTTTGGCCTCATGGTAAAATGGATCAAGGTCGAACCAATGCAGGGCTTGGGCGACGGTGATCAGGTCAACGGATTGGGCTTTTAAGCCTGAATTTGCGGCATCGGCAACTTTAAAATGAATATTATCTGGCCCTGTTGCTGCGGCGATTTGTTGATCGCTGGCATCTGTGGCATGGACCTCTTTAAAATAACGACTAAGCCCCCTTGCCGCCTGACCATTGCCGGTCGCGCAGTCCCAAGCCAGATCATGTTCGGGGCAAAGCTTTGTTAAATATTGATAGAATTGATCAGGATAGTGCGGGCGATATTGGCTGTAAGCAGTACTTTGACTTGAAAAATAATCTTTAAAGTCAGCCATGTTAATTTAATGCCCTTTATATTCCACCAATGTAAAGATGTTGCAGTCATTTTCTTTTAACAAATCACTACCGCCAAGATCAGGTAAATCAATGATAAAGCAAGCGTCCGTTACTTGCCCGCCGGCGGTCTTTATTAATTTAAGAGCCGCGAGTGCGGTGCCGCCCGTGGCGATCAAATCATCAACCATCAGTACATTTTCACCGCCTTTTAGAGCATCTTTATGGATTTCTAAGGCATCTTGGCCATATTCAAGGGTATATTCTTGCTTATGAGTATGATGAGGCAGCTTGCCGTGCTTGCGCATGGTGATAAAGCCAACTCCTAAGGCGTAGGCTATGGCGCCGCCTAAAATGAAGCCACGGGCTTCAATGCCAGCGACTTTATCAATTTTCATGTCTTTATAATGCTCAACAAATTGATCTATCATTTTGGAATAAGCAACATCATCTTGAAATACGGTGGTGATATCGCGAAACATAATGCCCGCTTTGGGGTAATCTGGAATGGTTCTTATATATTTTTCTATCCAACTCATTTAAGAAGCCTCCCTGCTATTGCTGAAAGTTTATTTTTAAGATTAGGGTCAATATTTTTGCCGTCGGTTATCAGTGCATATTCCAAGGCATGATCGCATCCTTGTTGGCATGGGTGGCGAGCGGGATCATTTTTAAGTAAAGGAATAATTTTTTTAATCAAAGAGCGGGCATTATCGGAATTATTACCCAATGTCTTACGAATTTCCATTATATCCACTTCACCATGATCAGGATGCCAACTATCAAAATCGGTAATCATGGCAACCGTGGCGTAGCAAAGCTCCGCCTCGCGCGCTAATTTGGCTTCTGGCATGTTGGTCATGCCGATCACATCACAGCCCCAGCTACGGTACATAAGAGATTCTGCCAGTGTGGAAAATTGAGGCCCTTCCATAGCAAGATAGGTGCCGCCTTTATGAACTGTTATGTCCATTTGGTCTGAGGCAGTCATCAATAAATCCGACAAACCGCCACAGGTGGGATGAGCGACGGAAACATGGGCGACCAGACTTTCATCAAAAAAACTTTTCTCGCGGGCAAAAGTACGGTCAATAAATTGATCAACAATGACAAAATCACGCGGCGCCATATGTTCACGAAATGAACCACAGGCACTGATGCTGAGTAAATCTGTTACCCCTGCCCGTTTTAAGGCATCAATATTGGCGCGGTAATTTATCTTAGAGGGTGAAATATTGTGATTGCGACCATGGCGCGGTAAAAAAACAACTTTTAAACCTTCAACATCACCGATCAATAATTGGTCGGACGGCTGACCATACGAACTTTCAACCGAAATCCATTGTTCATTTTCCATGCCATCAATTTGATAAAGACCGCTACCGCCAATGATACCTAAGACTTTTGTCATATTTGATCCTTTTAAATAAAAATAAAGGGCCACCCGTGGGTAGCCCTTTACATTAAAAACTCTATCTTAAAGCTTTGAAGGGTCTATATCTTCACCCTTTTTAACTTTTTCCCAAATACGTTTGTTTGTGAAATAAAGCATGACGGCAAAAATAATCATAAAGATCATAACTTTAAGACCCATTTCCTTGCGTTGCTGCATGGTAGGATCAGACACCCAATACATAAAGTTGGCAACATCATAAGCCATTTGCTCTACGGACGCTTCTGTGCC